>NZ_JBEZEK010000007.1:125645-282057 GCF_040648835.1 Micromonospora sp. NPDC049081
CGCCGGCCGGGCCGGGCCGGCAGCGGCGGCGGCCGCAGCGAGGTCGCGCAGCAGCGCGGTGGCCAGGCCGGTGCCCGCGCCGACCTCGACCAGCCGGCTGGGTGGTCCGCCGTGATAGGCGAGGATGGTGGCGGCGAGGGCGGCCGGGTAGCCCGGCCGGATCTCGTCGTAGTCGCCCGCCACCTCACCGAAGAGCTCCGCCATGATCGCCATCGTCGCACCGCCGCCGCCCCGACGGTGCCCCGTCGAGGGAGGCCCATGACCGAACTGCCCCGGGACCTGCCGGTCATCGAACGCACCGCCGTCCGGCTGGTGGTCCGCGACCTCGACGGCCTGATCCTGCTGTTCCACACCCGCGACCCGGAACACCCCCGGCTGGGCACCTGGTGGGAGCTGCCCGGCGGGGGCGTCGACCCCGGCGAGACGTACCCCGAGACCGCCCTGCGCGAACTGCGGGAGGAGACCGGGTTCGTCGTCGCCGCCGCGCAGCTCGGCCCGCCCACCTGGCGGCGGCGGGCCAGTTTCATCCACCGCCGGTTGCGCCACGTCCAGGACGAGGTGGTGCTGACGGTACGCCTCGACGCCGCCGCCCCGGACATCGACGGCGCCGACCGGCTCGACTACGAGGTGGAGGACTACTTCGGGTTCCGCTGGTGGCCGCCCGACGAGATCGTCACCAGCACCGCCCGGTTCTATCCGGGCCGGCTGCCCGAGCTGCTCACCGGTTTCCTCGCCGGCGAGCAGATCGACGAACCGTTCGAACTGTGGTCCTGACCGGGGTGCCGCGGGCGCGAACGGTGGGCACAGTGGGGGCATGACGACGATCCCGTACACCCCACTGGCCCGGTACGCCGCCCGGCTGCACGCCGAACTCGGCGACCGGCACCACGTCGCCTCCCCGCTCGGTGCCTGGCTGCTGCTGGCGCTCGCCGCGCCGGCCGCCACCGGCGCGGTCCGGGCCGAGCTGGCCGAGGTGTTGGGCGTCGACGGGGAGGCCGCCGCGGCGACGGCCGCCGCCCTGTTGGACCGCCCGCACCCGCTGGTGCCGTCGGCCACCGCGCTCTGGCACCGCCCCGGCGCGGACACCGGGAAGCTCGCCGGCTGGACCGACGGACTGCCCCGGGCCACCGCCAGCGGGCCGCTGCCCGACCAGGCGGGCCTGGACGCCTGGGCCCGCGAGCACACCCTGGGGCTGATCGACCGGTTCCCGCTGACCGTCTCCCCCCGGGTGCTGCTGGCGCTGGCCGGCGCCCTCGCCACCCGGATCTCCTGGGCCACCCCGTTCGACCTGGTGCCCGGCGCGATGCTCGGCCCGGGCGCGGCGGACCTGCCCGGCGACGAACGCCGACCGGGCACGGTACCCCGCCCCGACCAGGCGCACGGGCGGGCCGGGCCGGGGGGCGACGCCGGCCCCGGGCACCGGCCGGCCGGGCCGGCGGGGTCCGCCGACCGGGGTGCCCCGGACAGCGGGTGGGCCGGGCGGCTGGCCCGGGCGCTGCGCAGCCCGGAACACGGGCACCGGGTCTGGATCGCGGCGACCGGACCGGCCGGTGACGTCGCCGTGCACGCCGCCGGCGCGGTGGAACGCGACGGGGGCGGGCTGCTGGTGCTCTCGGTGCTCGCCGACCCGGCGGTCCCCCCGGCCGACGTGCTCGCCGCCGGCTACGCGCTGGCCGGCGCGGCGGTGGACGGGGAACCGGGCCGGCGGTCGCTGTTCGACCTGCCGCTGGGAGTGGGACCGCTCGGGACGCTGCGCGAGGAATCGGTGCGCACCGCCGCCAGAGGCGGCCGGGAGGAACGCCACCGGGCGGTGCTGCCCTGCTGGTCGGCGCACGATGAACACGACCTGACCGCCCCCGGGTTGGGGTTCGCGGCGGTGGGGCGGGCGCTGGGTGGGCTGCTCGGCATAGACGTGGGCGTCGAGGCCCGACAGGCGACGGTGGCCCACTACGGCCGGTACGGCTTCGAGGCCGCCGCCGTGACCGGGGCGTTCGCCCTGACCAGCCTCCCGCCGGAGGGGGTCCGGCGGACCGCCGAGCTGCGGTTCGGGCACCCGTACGCGGTGCTGGCGGTGGCCACCGACCACCGGGACGGGGAACCCGGGCCGTGGCACGGGCTGCCGGTCTTCTCCGCCTGGGTGGCCGAGCCCCGGGAACCGTCTGACACCGACCTCGTCGACCCGGTCGAGTCCTGGTGACCGGCGTCGACCGGCTCTGACCGGCGTCGGCGCTGCCGAGATCCGGCGGCGGCGACCAGGCCCGACCGCGACGTTCGTCCCCGAGGCGGCACCGTCCCCGGGGACCCGCCGCGGTCGGGGGTCCCGCGCTCGCGCGGGCACGACGGGTGTCGCCGTGCCCGCGCGGGTGTTCAGCCGGCCACCGACGCCGGTTCCGGGCGGGTCTTCGCCCGCTCGGCGAGCCGCCGCTGCCGCTCCTGCGCCCCGATCAGGTCGTCGGGAAGCGAGTCGGGCACCTCGATGTCGAAGCGGCGCAGCATCCGGATCGCGAACCCACCGAGCGTGATCAGCACCAGGGCCAACCCGAAGCAGACGTACGCGAAGCCGATGCCCCGACCCGGACCGGTCCCGATCACCGCGCCCACCGAACCGGCGAGCGTGCCGCCGTCGGCGAGCATCGGCTCGAACAGGGCCGTCGCGCCCGGGGCGAGCAGCGCGAAACCGATCGGCAGGGTCGACCAGGAGATCGTCTGGTTCAGGCTGAACACCCGGCCGTGGAACCGCTGCGGCACCTTGACCTGCACGATCGTGGCGTAGATCGACTGGGCGGTGGTCATCGCCATGGCCAGCCAGAACGCCCCGAAGGCGATCATGACGACGGAGGCGTCGAGGCCGATCAGCAGGCACCCGACGGCGGTGCCCAGGTTGCCGATCAGCACCCCGATCATGCGCCGCTGCCGGGGCCCACCCCACAGCGACATCAGCACCCCGCCGGCCACCGCGCCGATCGCCTCGGCCAGCGCCACCTGCGCCACCTGGGTGGCGGTGCCGAACGACAGCACCAGCGGGGTGGTGAGCACCAGCGCCGGGGCGAGGAAGACGTTGCCCAGCGCGAAGTAGCCGAGCATCAGCCGGAAACCCTTGTGCCGCCACGAGTAGCGCAGACCGTTGGCGATCGCCACCAGCAGCCGTTCCCGGGGCCGCCAGCCGAGCAGGTCGGGGAAGCGGACCACGGCCAGCGTCAGCACCGCCACCAGGTAGCTCGCCACGTCGATCAGCAGGATGCCCTTGAGGCCGATCGCGGCGAGCAGGCCGGCCGCGAAGACCGGCATCAGCAGCATCGCGAAACCGCTGGAGAGCTGGGTGATGCCCATCGCGTGCCCCAGGTAGCGCTTCGGCACCAGCTGCGGCACCGCCGACTGGAAGGCGATCCGTTGGAACGACCCGGCCACCTGACTCAACGCCACCAGCCCGTAGATGTGCCACAGGGCGAGGTTGTCGGTCCAGAGCAGGGCGGCCAGCACCAGCTGGATGGTGCCGGAGACGCAGCTGGCGATCATCATGATCCGTCGCCGGCTGATCCGGTCGGTGAGCGCGCCGGCCACCGGCAGCATCAGCACCCCGCAGATCAGCGCCAACGCCCACAACAGACCCAGGTCGGCCACCGAGCCGGTCCGGGTGAACAACCAGATCGGCAGGGCGAACGCGGTCAACGCCGAACCGGTGGTGGAGACCAGCTGCCCGGCGGTGACCGCGACGAACCGGGCCATGCTGGGCTTCACCACCGCCGGGGCGGGCCCGTCGGCGTCGCCGACACGCTGGTGGTCGGCGACCACCCAGCCGGCGTCCTCACCCCGGGCCGCCGGGCCGAGCGCCGTCACGTCGCCGGCCCGTACCGCCGGGTGCACCTGGGTGACGATCTCGGCCAGCTCGTCGGCCCGGTACTTGAGGAAGAAGTGCCCGGCCTGGTCGAGCACCACCAGACCGAGGGTGTCGCTGAGGAACTGCCACTCCGCGTACCGCTCGGCGTGGTAGTCGGTCACCGGGTCCTCGGAGCCGACCACCGAGACGATCGGCGCACGCAGCTTCTCCGCGCCCCGGTCGAGCAGCCCGGTGAAGTACTCCTCCGACGCGCGGGAGTCGGCCCGCATGTTGCTGATGATCCGGTCGGCCTGCTCCGGCTCCAGCTCGTCGGTGTCCACCCCCATGCTCTTGAGCCAGCTCGCGTAGTGCCGGTTGCTGCTGAGCTGCTCCAGCCGGTTGCGCAACGCCGCGAAGGCGCCCTTCGGCCGGGCGAACGGGAACATCGCCCCGATGTAGACGACCTCCAGCTCCCGCCCGGCGGCCTCCACCTTGCGGGCCACCTCGGCGACGATGGCGCTGCCCACCCCGCAGTGACCGTAGAGGGCCAACGGACCGTCGATCCGCTCCACGATCTCGGCGGCCACCCGGCTGGTCAGCTCGTCGAACGGCAGGGCGTCCTCGGTCAACCCGACGTCGTGGCCGGGGATGGCCAGCGACCACAGGGCGTGCCCGGCGGGCAACGCGTCGGCCAGCGGCTGGTAGACGATGGCGCTGCCGCCGCCGTACGGGACGCAGACGTAGCTGAGCACCCGCCTACCGGCCGGGATCGGCTTGGTCAGCTCGTAGAGCAGCCGACGCGGGCCGGCCGCCGCGGCGTCACCGGTCATGAACGCGGCCAGTTCCCGGATGGTGCGCTGCTGGAACAGGTCCATCACGCCGACCGCCCGGCCGCCGTGCTCGGCCCGGCGGATCTTCGCCACCACCTGGGTGGCGAGCATCGAGTGCCCGCCCAGGTCGAAGAAGTCGTCGTCGATGCCGAGCGTCGGCACGCCCAGCACCTCCGACCAGATCCCGGCGAGCAGCCGCTCGGTGTCGTCGCGCGGCTCGACCAGGGCCACCGACGCCTCGCGGGTGACCACCGGCGCGGGCAACGCCTTGCGGTCGAGCTTGCCGTTCGGGGTCAGCGGCAACGCGTCCAGGGTGACGAACGCGGCCGGCACCATGTACTCCGGCAGCGTCTCCTTCAGCGCCGACTTCAGCGCGGCGTGCTCGGCCCCGCCCACCAGGTAGGCGGTGAGCCGCTTGTCGCCCGGGCTGTCCTCGCGGACGATCACCGCCGCCTCGGCCACCCCGGCCTGCTCGCGCAGGGCGCTCTCGATCTCGCCCAGCTCGATGCGCAGACCGCGCAGCTTGACCTGGTGGTCGATGCGGCCCAGGAACTCGATCACGCCGGCCGGTTCGGCCCCGGTCGTCGGCCCCGCCGGGTCGGGCACCCAGCGGGCCAGGTCACCGGTGCGGTACAGCCGGGCGCCCGGCTCACCGGAGAACGGGTCCGGCACGAAACGTTCGGCGGTCAGCGCCGGCCGCAGGTGGTAGCCCCGGGCCAGCCCCACCCCGCCGATGTGCAGCTCACCGGCCACCCCGACCGGGCACTCCCGACCGGCCGGGTCGAGCACGTGCAGCCGCAGGTTGGCGATGGGCCCACCGATCGGCACACCGGTCAACCCGGCCAGCAGCGCCGGGTCGCAGTGCCAGGCGCTGACGTCGATCGCCGCCTCGGTCGGGCCGTACAGGTTGTGCAGTGCGCAGTGCGGCAACCGGGCGGTGAAGTCGACCGCCGAGGCCAGCGGCAGCTCCTCACCGGAGCAGATCACCCGCCGCAGCGCGGTGGCCGCCTCCACCCCCTCCTCGGCCAGGAACACCGTCAGCATCGACGGGACGAAGTGGGCGGTGGTGACCCGCTCGGCCACCAGCACGTCACGCAGGTAACCGGCGTCCTTGTGACCGCCGGGCTTGGCCAGCACCAGCCGGGCACCGGTCCGCAGCGGCCAGAAGAACTCCCACACCGACACGTCGAAGCTGGCCGGGGTCTTCTGCAACACCGCGTCGTCGGCGTCGAGCCGGTAGGTCTTCTGCATCCAGTCGAGCCGGTTGACGATGCCCCGGTGGGTGTTCGGCACCCCCTTCGGGCGACCCGTCGACCCCGACGTGTAGATCACGTACGCCAGGTGTTCCGGGCCGGCCAGCGGGGCCGGGTCGGTCTGCGGCTGGTCGGCCCAGAGGGTCGGGTCGTCCAGGGCCAGCACCGTCGCGTCGACGGTGGGCAGCACGTCGCGCAGCTGCTCCTGCACCAGCACCACCGGCGCGGCGGCGTCGGTCAGCATGAAGGCCAACCGGTCAGCCGGATACTCCGGGTCCAGCGGCAGGTACGCCCCACCGGCCTTGAGCACCCCGAGCAGGCCGGCGACCAGCTCCACGGAGCGTTCCGCGCAGACCCCGACCAGGGTCTCCGGGCCGACGCCGGCCGCCCGCAGCCGGTGCGCCACCCGGTTCGCCGCGGCGTTGAGCTGCGCGTACGTCGTCGAGACACCCTCGATGGTGACGGCCACCGCGTCCGGGGTCGCCGCCGCTGCCGCCTCGATCGGGCCGTGCAGCGTCTCGGCGGCCGGGAAGTCGGCGGTGGTGTCGTTCCAGGACGCCAGCAACGCCCGCTCGTCGGCGGGGAGCAGGTCCAACGCCGAGACCGGCACGTCCGGGGTGGCCGCCACCGCGCGCAACAGGGCGCCCCAGCGGTCGGCCATCCGGTCCACGGTGGCCCGGTCGAACAGGTCGGTGTTGAAGACCAGCTTGCCCCAGAGCCCGTTGACGGTCTCCACGGCGTGCAGCTCGAAGTCGAACCGGGTGGCCCGCAGCTCCATCGGGGTCCAGTCGAACGTCACGTCGGTGGCGTCGGAGACCTCGGTGAACCGGCCCATCTCGTAGTTCTGCAACACGAACATGGCCTGGAACACCGGTGACCGGCTGACGTCGCGGGGCAGGCCCAGCTCGTGGACCACCCGCGCGAACGGCACCTCGGCGTGCTCGAAACCGTCGAGCACGCTGCGCCGGGTGCGTTCCAGCAGCTCGGAGAAGGTCGGGTCACCGCCCAACTCGGCCCGCAACGGCAGCATGTTGATGAACATGCCGACGAGGTCCTCCAGCTCCGGGGCGGACCGGCCGGCCACCGACGCGCCGACCGCGAAGTCCTCCTGGCCGGCGTGCCGGGCCAGGAAGACCTGGTAGGCGGCGAGCAGCGTCATGAACAGGGTGCCGCCGGCCGCCCGGGTGAGGGTGGTCAGCCGCTCGGTCTCCGCCGGGGTCAGCCGGAACTCGACGAAGTCGCCCCGGTAGGTCTGGGTGGCCGGGCGGGGCCGGTCCAGCGGCAGCTCCAGCGGGGTGATCCCGGCCAGCCGGGACTTCCACCAGTCCAGGTGCGACCGGGCCGCCGGGCCGGCCAGCTCCTGCGCCTCCCAGACGGCGAAGTCGCCGTACTGCACCGGCAGGGTGGGCAGCTCACCGCCCCGGTAGGCGGTGATCAGGTCGCGCAGCAGCACGTCGACCGACCAGCCGTCACCGACGATGTGGTGCTTGCTGAGGAACAGCACGTGGTCGTCGGCGGCCAGCCGGATCAGCAGCGCCCGCAGCAGCGGCCCGGCCGCCAGGTCGAACGGCGCGAGCGAGGCCGCCTCCACCAGCTCCCGCGCGGCCCGCTCGTCGGGGGCGTCGACCACCGTCAACGGCACCTCGACGGTGTCGGCGACCACCACGGTCGGCTTGCCGTCGGCGTCGGCGGGGAACCGGCTGCGCAGCGACTCGTGCCGGGCGGTCAGCGCGGCGAGGGCGGCGCGCAGCGCCGTGACGTCGAGCGGGCCACGCACCCGCAACGGCACCGCGATGTGGTACGCCGCCTCGCCGGGGGCGAGCTGGTCCATGAACCAGACCCGCTCCTGGGCGTACGACAGCGGCACCTCGACACCCTCGGGGCGCGGCGTGACGCGGGCGGCGGGGGTGGCCTGCCGTCGGCGTAACCGTTGGGCGATCAGTGCCGCCCGGGCGGCGTCCCGGGAATCCTTCAGGTCCGTCATGCGGAAGTGTCCTTATCCGCCGCCAACAGCGCGGCGACCTCGGTCTCGGAAAGGTCGTCCAGTTCGGCGGCGATCTGCGCCTCGATCTGGGCGGCCAGGTCGGCCACCACGGGGCTGCCGAACAGCGCCCGCATCGGCAGGTCGACGTCCACCTCGGCCCGGATCCGGGCCATCGCCCGCATGCCGCGCAGCGAGTTGCCGCCGAGGGCGAAGAAGTCGTCGAGCGCGCCGACCTTCTCCACCTGGAGGATGTCGGCGTACACCTCGGCGACCAGGGTCTCGGCGTCGGTGCGCGGCGGCACGTAGCCGTCGCCGGCCACGGACTCCGGCGGGGCGGGCAGCGCGGCCCGGTCCAGCTTGCCGTTCGGGGTCAACGGCAACGCGTCGAGCCGGACGAACGCGGCCGGCACCAGGTGCGCCGGCAACTCCCGGGCCAGCTCGGCGGCGAGGTGCGCCTCCTCGGCGGTGCCGACGTGGTAACCGACCAGGGTCGGCTCCCCCGAGTCGGTGCGCACGGCCACCGCCGCCTCCCGGACCTCCGGGTGCTCCCGCATCGCCGCCTCGATCTCGCCCAGCTCGATGCGCATCCCGCGCACCTTGACCTGGTCGTCGCGGCGACCCAGGTAGTCGAGGGTGCCGTCGGCCCGCCACCGGGCCAGGTCACCGGTGCGGTACATCCGCTGCCCCGGCGGGCCGTACGGGCAGGGCAGGAACCGCTCGGCGGTCAGGCCGGGCCGGCCCAGGTAGCCCCGGGCGAGCTGGTCACCGGCGACGTACAGCTCACCGACCACCCCCGGCGGGACCGGCTGCCCCGCGGCGTCGAGCAGGTACACCCGGCTGGTGGCGGTGGGCCGGCCGATCGACACCGGGCCGGCGGGCACCGGCTGCCCGGGGGCGAGCCGGGCGGCGACACAGCCGACGGTCGCCTCGGTGGGGCCGTACTCGTTGACCACCGCCACGTCCGGGTGCGTGGCCCGCCAGTCGGCGAGCTGCTCACCGGTGAGCGCCTCACCGCCGATCACCAGGTCGGTGGTGGGCGACAGGGCCTCCTCCAGCAGCGGCAGGTGGCTCGGGGTGACCTTGAGGAACGTCGGCCGCCCACCCGTCCGGGCCGCCGGGGAGTCGATCCCGGCCAGCCGGACGGTGCCCCCGGCGGTGAGCGGGCCGAGCAGCCCCGTCACCGTCAGGTCGAACGAGACCGGCGAGTGCAGCAGCGCGGTGCCGGACAGCCCCGGGTAGGTGTCCCGGGCCCAGGCCAGGTAGGCCGTGATCGCCCGGTGCTCCACCACCACACCCTTGGGCCGGCCGGTCGAACCGGAGGTGTAGAGCACGTAACCGGGGTGCTCCGGGCGCAAGGGCGCGACCCGGTCGGTGTCGGTGAGGTCGGTGTCGGTGAGGTCGGCCTCGCCCCGGGCCGGGTCGGCACCGGCCACACCGGCGTCGACGGGGGTCGGGTCGACGTCGAGCACCCCGTCGAGCAGCAGCGCGTCCGCCGGCACCAGGGGGGCGGTCTCCGCCACGGCCAGCACCAGCGCGGGTGCGGCGTCGGTGAGCAGGTAACCGATCCGGCCCGCCGGGTAACCGGTGTCCACCGGCACGTACGCGCCCCCGGCCTTGAGTACGGCGAGGATCGCCACCAGCAACTGCGGGCCGCGCGGCAGGGCCAGCGCCACCCGGGTCTCCGGGCCGACGCCCCGGCCCACCAGCACCCGGGCCAGCCGGTTCGCGGCGGCGTTGAGCCGGGCGTAGGTGAGGCTGACGTCGTCGCAGACCAGCGCGGTGGCGTCCGGGGTGGCCGCCACCTGCCGCTGCACCTCGTCGACCACGGTGGACGACGCACCGGCAAGCCCGGTCCCCGCCCAGTCGCCGAGCACCAGGTCGCGTTCCGCGTCGGCGAGCAGCGGCAGCGCGGACACCGGCTGCTGCGGGTCGGTGACCGCCGCGTCGAGCAGCCGGACGTAACGGGCCACGACCGTCTCGGCGGTGGACCGGTCGAACAGGTCGGTGCGGTAGACCAGCCGGCTCTCCCCGGTGGTGATGTCGAAGGCCAGGTCATCCTTGGTGGTGCCCAGCTGCACCAGGTCCAGCCCGGAACCGGGGATGAAGTTCAGCGCGGTCTGGAAGACCGGCTGCACCGACGGGTCCCGCTCCGGGGCGACCGCCTCGACGATCCGCTGGAACGGGGTCTGCCCGTGGTCGAGGGCGTCGACCATCGCGTCGCGGACCCGCCCCAGCAGGTCGACGAAGGACGGGTCACCGCCCACGTCGCAGCGCAACGCCACCGGGTTGACGAACATGCCGATCAGCGAGGTCAACTCGGCGGTGTCGCGGCCCGCGGTGGAGACCCCGACCACCACGTCGGTGTCGCCGGAGATCCGCGACAGCAGCGCCGCGAAACCCGCCAGCAGCACCATGTACGGGGTGGCCGCCGATCCGCCGGCCAGCCGGCCGACCCGGTCGAGCAGCCCGTCGGGCAGGTCGAAACGCACCTCGTCCCCGGCGAAGCCGAGCTGTGCCGGGCGGGGCCGGTCCAGCGGCAGGCCGGTGACCGCCGGTGCCCCGGCCAGGTGACCGGTCCAGAAGGCGAGCTGCCGCGCCAGTTCCGCGCCGGTGAGCTGGTCGCGCTGCCAGGCCGCGAAGTCGGCGTACTGGATGGGCAGCTCCGGCACGGCGGCCGGCGCACCGGTCGACGCGGCCTGCGCGAACGCGGCGATCTCGGCGTCGAACAGCACCGCCGAGTGGCTGTCGAAGACCGCGTGGTGCACCACCAGCAGCAGCGTCCACGCCTCACCGAGACGCACCAACCGGGCCCGCCACAGCGGCGGCGCGTCCAGCGGGATCGGCGTGCGGGCCAGCTCGACGCAGAGCGCCGCGTAGCGTTGCGCGCGTTCCTGCTCGGGCAGTTCCCGCAGGTCGTCGGTGGGCAGCCGGGTCGGCTGGTGCTCCCGGACCACCTGCACCAGGTTGCCGTCGTCGACCCGCAGGTAGGTCCGCAGCGCCTCGTGCCGGGCGACGACCTGGTCGAACACGCCGGTCACCGCGTCGACGTCCAGCCCCGCCGGGAACCGGCACGGCATCGAGACGTTGTAGACCGGCGACGCCGGGTCGAGCTGGTTGGCGATCCAGACCCGCTCCTGGGCGAACGAGGCGGGGAAGGTCCACTCGCGGGTCATGCCGTCTGCTCCCGTACCGAACGCGGACGCATGTCGGTCCAGACCTCGTCGACGTGAGCCAGGCATTCCTCGCGGCTGCCGGCGAAGCCCGCGTCGTGCCACCCGGCGGGCAGGTCGCGGTCGGCCGCCCAGATCGAGTACTGCTCCTCGTCGTTGCGCACGACCAGGAATCGGGTGTCGGCCATCAGTTCGCTCCAGCGGTGTCGGGGGTGTGCGGTTCGGCCATCGCGACGGCGATCTTGCGGGGGCCGGTGAACGGCTCCCGCCCGTGCGCGGCGGTCATGTTGTCGACCACCAGCACGTCGTCGCGCTGGTAGTCGAAGCGGACGCTGGCCGCCCGGTACGCGGCCCGCAGGTGGTCCAGCACGTCGGCGGGGATCTCGCCGCCGTCGCCGTAGTAGGTGTTCGCCGGCAGCCCCTCGGGGCCGAACATCGCCAGCAGCCCCTCCTGGTAGTCCTTCGGCAGGGTGCTCAGGTGGAAGAAGGTGGCGTGGTTGAACCAGCGCGGGGTGTCAGAGCCGGGCCGGTGGTGCACCACGTCGCGTACCGCCCGGGTCCGTAGCCCGTCCTTGCCCACCCACTCCAGCTCGATCCGGTTCGCCGCCGCGTACGCCTGCACCTGCGCCCGGTCGTCGGTGCCGAAGACGTCCTGCCAGCGGGTGCCGAAGTCGGCGTGGAAGTTACGCACCAGCAGCCAGCGCCGACTGACGAACTCCTCGCGTACCGCCGGGTCGATCTCGGCGTACACCCGGCGCACGTCGGCCAGCGGGGTCGCGCCGAGGGTCTGCGGCGCGGTCAGGCAGTAGAAGAACAGCGTCAGCGGCCAACGCGCCTGGTAGGAGTTCTCGTTGTGCAGGAAGATCTCCTCGTCCGGCGGGTAGTCGGTCGAGGTGTAGACCTTCCCCTTGATGGCGTGCCGGGGCGAGGACCGCTCGGTGTAGGTCAGCGGCTCGCCGGAGAACGCCCGCACCACCGCGTCGAAGCCGTCCACCCCGCCCACGTCGAAGCCGCGGAACAGCAGCCCGCCGTGCGCGACGAGGTCGGCGCGCAGCTCGGCCCGGCGTCGGCCGATCAGCTCGGTCAGGGGTGTGCCGTCGTTCTCGACGACCACCGGCAGCGTGGCGATCGTGTCGCTCATGGCGTGGTCTCCTGTTTCTCGACGTCAGGCGCGGGGTAGCCGCGGGATGGCGGGGATGGTGGCCGGCGCGGCCGGTTCGTCGGCGGCGGCGGCCCGCAGCTGGGCGATGCGCTCGGCCAGGCCGGCCACGGTGGGGGTCTCGAAGAGGCTGCGCATCGGCAGCCGGACCCCGGTCGCCTTGCGCATCGCGGCGATCAGCTGCACCGCGACCAGCGAGTTGCCGCCGAGGGCGAAGAAGTCGTCGTCCACCCCGACCTCGGCCACCCCCAGCCCGTCCCGCCACACCCCGGCGATGGTGATCTCCAGTTCGGTACGCGGGGCCGCCGAGCCGCCCCCGGTCGCCGCCGGAGCGGTGGCCGACGGCTCCGGGTCCTGCTCCAGGCTGTCCGTGGTGACCCGGGAGGCCCGCCGCCGGATCTCCTCGACCGGGCGGGTGGCGATCACCACCTGCGCGCCGAGACCGGCGGTGAGGCTGCGCCGGAACGCCTCCGCGCCGTCGACCGGGCGGATGTCCTCGGTGAGCGCCCCGGCCGCCGGCTCGACCGGGCCCGCGTCGGCGGTGCCGGTCAACCCGCCGGTGACCGCGCTCTGGTCGACGCGGCGCAGCACGAAGTCGCCGATCGCGACGAGTTCCCGGCCCTCGGTGTCGGTCAGCGACAGGTCGGCGGCGACCACCTCGTCGGTGGCGCTGGCCCGGTGCCGCAGGTGGCTGTGGAACACCGCCGGCAGCGGCCCGCGCACCACGATCCGCCCGTACGACAGCGGCAGGTAGGTGCCGTCGCCCTGGCCCCGGCCGAACGCGGTGGCCACGTCCAGCAGCGCCGGGTGCAGCCCCCACGCCGGCAGGTCGGCCCGGACCGGCTCCGGGGCCTCGATCCGGGCCAGTTCCTCGCCGTCGCCGAGGCGGTGCTCGGTCAGCGAGGCCCAGCGCGGGCCGAAGGTCAGCATGCTGGTACGGCCCCGACCGAACGAGGCGTCGTCGTCGACCCGTCGGCCGTCGACCACCGGCACCCGGGCCGCCGGGGCGGCCTCGACGACCCAGCCCGCCGACCCGCGCACATGGGTGCGGAGCTGGCCGGCGGCGAGGCTGCGGACGGCGAAGTCGACGCCCTCCTCGGCCGGGGTCAGCTCGACCCGGTACTGCGCGACGGTGCCCTCGGGCACCGCGAACGGCTCCAGGAACACCACGTCGCGCAACTCCACCACGGCCTGCGGTGCGGGGGTGGGCACCCCGGCGGCCACCGCCGCCCGCACCGACTCCAGGTGGGCGGTGCCGGGTACCACCGGCACCCCGCCGATGCGGTGCTCGTCGAGCAGCCAGTGGGTGCCGGCGGAGACCAGCCCGTGCAGCACCGTCGACTCCGGACCGGCCACCTTCGTGGTGAGCACCGGGTGGTCCACCGGCGTGGTGACGGTGTCCCGGCCGGCGGCCCGGAACGCGGCCGGCGCGGCGGTCTCCACCGCCATGCCGACCTCCGCCCAGCCACCCCAGTTCTGCGACAGCACGGGGGCCCGGAAACCGACGCCGGAGCGGGCGAACGCGTCGAGGAAGGCGTTCGCCGCGCAGTAGTCGACCTGGCCGAAGCCGCCGATCACCGAGGTGATCGAGGAGCACAGCGCCACGAAGTCCAGCGGCAGGTCACCGAAGACCTCGGCCAGGGCGAGGGTGCCGGTGAGCTTAGGGGCGAGCACGCGTTCGGCCTCGGCCCGCTCCTTCACTTCGGCCATGCCGCCGCCGGGCAGGCCGGCGGCGTGCACGATGCCGTCCAGCCCGCCGAACTCGGCCTCCACGGTGGCCCGGACCCGACGCAGGTCGGCCGGGTCGGTGACGTCGGCGGCGAGCACCCGTACCGTCGCGCCGGCCGCCTCCATCCGGCGGATCGCCGCGATGGCCCGGCCGGCCCGGTCCGCGCCGCCGTGCACCGCCAGGTGGTCGTCCCACCGCTCACGCGGCGGCAGCCCGGAGCGGGCCAGCAGCACCAGCTTCACCCCGGCCCGCCGGGCGAAGTCCTCGGCGAGGGTGACGCCGATGCCACCCAGGCCACCGGTGACCAGGTACCGGCCGCCGTCGCGCAGCGCCCCCGGCTCGCCCTCGGCGGCCACGGTGACCTGCTCGTACCCGGTCACCCAGCGGCGGGTGCCGCGCAACGTCAGCTCCGCCCGCTGCGGGTCCACCGGGCGGCGCAGTTCGGCGGCGAGCGTCTCGACCCCGGCGTCGGCCGGGTCGGCGTCGACCAGGCGTACGGCCAGGCCGGGCAGTTCGGCCGGCAGCACCCGGGCCAGACCGGCGAGGGTGGCGTGCTCGGGCCGGACCAGGTCGGCACCGGTGACGTCGCCGACGCCCGCGGTGACCAGGTCGAGGGTGAGCGGCTGCTCCCCGGCGGTCGCCCCCGCCCCGGCGAGCGCCTGCACCAGGTGCAGGGCGTCGAAGAAGCCACGCTGCTGGGCGTCCCAGGCGGCCGTCGCGTCGAGCCCGGCCGGCGGGCCGTCCAGGGCGAAGGCGTGCACCAACCGGTCCGGCACCCCGCCTGCGGTCAACGCCGCGACCAGCGCGTCGTGGTCCTCGCGGTGGCCGGGGCGCAGCCGGTACCCGTCGTCGGCCGCCGCGAACGCCGCGCCGGGGCGTACCACGACCGGGTCGTCACCGGCGGTCCGCAACGCGGCGACCAGGGCGTCGGCGCGCGGACCGGCGGCGAACACCAGGCAGCGGCCCGCCGGCACGGTCGCCGGGTCGGCGGCGGCCTGCCGCCACACCGGCACCGCGAACCACTGCGGCAGCGCACGCGGACCGGTCTCCGCCGGCACGTCGGCCACCGCCACCACCGGGTCCGGGTCGACCCAGTAACGCCGGCGCTCGAACGGGTACGTCGGCAGCGGCACCCGCCGGGCGGCCGGGTCGGCGTCGAGGCGCACCCCGACCCCGGCGCACCACAGCGCGGCGGCGCTGGTGAGCAGGGCGGCCAGGTCACCGGCCGGCTCACCGGGGCCGGGCAGGCTGCCCAGCGGGGTCAACGCCCGCTGCTGCGGGGAACCCTTGGCGACCTGCATCCGGGCCAGGTTGGCCAGTTGCCGGCCCGGCCCGCACTCCAGCAGCGCCCAGGTGCCCGCCCCGAGCAGGGTCGCCACGCAGTCGCCGAAGCGCACCGGTTGACGCAGGTGCGCCGCCCAGTACGCCGGGTCGGTGGCCTGCTCGGCGGTGATCCAGGTGCCCGTCACATTGGACAGGAACGGGATGGCCGGCGCGCGCAGCGGCACCGTCGCCATCAACGCGGTGAACTCCGCCAGGATGGGGTCCATCATCGGCGAGTGGAACGCGTGCGAGGTGCGCAGCTGCTTGCTCTTGTTCTTGCCGCCGAGGCTGTCGGCGAACGCGGCGACGGCGGTGCTCTCGCCGGCCACCACACAGGTGCCGGGGCCGTTGACGGTGGCGATGGCCAGCCCCTCGGGCAGCCGGGCGGCGACCTGCGCCTCGTCGAGCGAGACGGCCAGCATCGCCCCGGCCGGCATCGACTGCATCAGCCGACCCCTGGCGGCGACCACCCGCAGCGCGTCGGGCAGGCTCAGCACACCGGCGACGGTGGCGGCGACGTACTCGCCGATCGAGTGGCCGATCATCGCCGCCGGGCGGACCCCGGCCCGCTGCCAGAGCAGCGCCAGGGCGTACTCGACGACGAAGAGGGCCGGCTGGGTGTAACGGGTCTCGGTGAGCTTCTCCGCCGCCTGCGGGTCGCGGCCCAGGATCAGCTCCCGCACGTCCAGGCCCAGCTCCGGGTGGAGCAGGGCGGCACACTCGTCGACGGTGGCGGCGAAGGCCGGCTCCTCGGCGTAGAGCTGCGCGCCCATCCCGGCGTACTGGGCACCCTGCCCGGAGAAGAGGAACGCGGTGCGGGGCGCGGCACCGTCGACCACCCCGGACTGGCGGCGGCGCGGGGTACGCAGCGCGGTCACCGCCTCGGGCAGGTCGGTGGCGACCACGGCCACCCGGTGCGGGTACTCCTGCCGGCCCACCCGCAGCGTGTGCGCCACGTCGGCCAGCAGCTCCGGCCCGCCGTCGGTGGTCGCCGCCAGGTGGTCGGCGAGCCGCGCCACGGCGGTGTCCAGGGCCGACGCCGTCTTCGCCGACACGTGCAGCAGCTGCGCCGGCCGGACCCGCCGGTCCGTCCGGTACGCCGCCGGCGCCTCCTCGAGCACCACGTGCGCGTTGGTGCCACCGATGCCGAACGAGCTGACCCCGGCCCGCCGTGGCCCGCCGTCGGTGTCCCACTTGGTCAGGGTGTTCGCCACGTAGAACGGGGTGTCGGCGAAGTCGATGCCCGGGTTGGGCGTCTCGTAGTTGATCGTCGGCGGGATCAGCCCGTGTTCCATCGCCAACACCGTCTTGATCACGCTGACGATGCCGGACGGCTGGCTGAGGTGCCCGATGTTGGACTTGACCGAGCCGATGCCGCACCAGCCCCGCTCGGCGGTGTCCCGGGTGAACACCGCCGACAGCGCGGCCACCTCGATCGGGTCCCCCAGCGCGGTGCCGGTGCCGTGCGCCTCGACGTAGCTGATGGTGCGCGGGTCGATCCCGGCCATCCCGACCGCCTGGGCGATCGCCTCGACCTGCCCGTCGACGCTGGGGGCGGTGAAGCCGACCTTCCCGGCGCCGTCGTTGTTGATGGCGTTGCCCAGCACCACCGCGCGGATCGCGTCGCCGTCGGCGATCGCGTCGGAGAGCCGCTTGAGCAGGGTCACCCCGACGCCGCTGCCCCAGACCGTGCCGTTGGCCCCGGCGTCGAACGGGCGGCACCGGCCGTCGGGCGAGGTGAAACCGTCCATGCCCAGGTAGCCGACGTGCGGCAGCTCCACGTTGACCCCGCCGGCCAACGCCATGTCGCACTCGTGGTTGCGCAGCGCCTCGCAGGCCAGGTGGAAGGCGACCAGCGAGGTGGAGCAGGCGGTGTGCACGGTCAGGCTCGGCCCGCGCAGGTCCAGCCGGTACGACACGTTGGTCGCCACGTAGTTGGGCGAGTTGCCGGTGGCCAGCGAGACCGCCCCGTGCGGGTTGCCGCCGACCCGCTTGTTGCGCAGCACGTACCGGTGCAGGTAGGTGTTGCCGCCGGTGCCGGCGTACACGCCGACCGCCCCGGGGTAGCGGGCCGGGTCGTAGCCGGCGTCCTGCAACGCGGTGTAGCAGCTCTCCAGGAACAGCCGGTGCTGCGGGTCGGTCACCTCCGCCTCGCGGCTGGTCATCCCGAACAGCCCGGCGTCGAAGGTGTCGTACCCGTCGATCAGCGGGGCCCGGTTCACCCAGCCCGGGTCGTCGACCTCGTCGGTGGTCGCGCCCCGGGCGAGCTGCTCGTCGCGGCTCAGCTCGGTGACCGACTCGACGCCGTCGACCAGGTTGCGCCAGAACTCGCCGACGTCGGCGGCACCCGGCAGCCGGGCGGCGAGCCCGACGATGGCGATGGGTTCGATGCCGTCATCGGAGGGCGGCGCGGTGTCGATCTCGTTCTGCATCGGGGTAGTCCTTTGTCGCAAGGTGCCGCCCGCAGGCGGTGGGGAGGAATGCGGCGTCACGGCTGGTGCGGTCGGCGAGGCGGTGGGGTACGACGGGTCCGGCCACGCCGGGCGGCGGCGCGCAGCGCGGCGCGGGCCAGCTCGGGTCGGTCGGCGGCCCCGTCGAGGCTGGCGGCGAGCGCCCGGACGGTGGGGTGCCGGAACAGGTCGAGCATGGTGATCGACCGGCCGGTCGCGGCGGTCAGCCGGGCGTGCACCGCGGCCAGGGCCAGGGAGTGCCCGCCGATGTCGAAGAAGTTGTCGGCGACCCCGACCCGGTCGCGGTCCAGCACCTCCCGCCAGATGCCGGCGATCAGCTCCTCGGTCTCGGTCAGCTCGTCCGGACCGGTCGGCACCGGCGCGACCGGGGCCGCGGTGGCGGCCACCGTCATCGCGCCGAGCGCCGCCACCCGTACGGTGGGCCGGGGCAGCGCCACGGCGACCGTGTCGGCCGGGCTGTGCGGGTCGGCGGCGAGCGCGCCGACCAGGTCGACCAGGTCGGCCAGGAGCGCGTCGATCCGGTCGGCGTCGAACAGGTCCGGGTTGTAGACCACGTCCACCCCGCACCGGCCGTCGCGCTGCACCACGTAGACGGTGACGTCGAACGGGGAGCCGGGCTTGGGCACCGGGACCACCTCGCCGGTCAGGCCGGTCAGCGCCAGCCGGGGCGGGGCGAAGTTGAGCACGTTGAACAGCACCTGCACCAGCGGGGCCCGGGAGGTGTCCCGCCCCACCCCGAGGGTCTCGACGAGCTTCTCCAGCGGTGCGCCCGGGTGGGCGGTCGCCTCGTGCAGCTCGGCGGCGCACCGGTCGACCAGTTCGGCGAAACCCACCCCGCCGGTGCCGCCGACCGTGTCGTCGGGGCCGGTGCGCAGCCGCACCGGGACGGTGTCGATGAAGAAGCCGACCACGTCGTCGAAGGCGGCCAGCCGACGGTCGGCGACGATCGCCCCGACCACGTGGTCGTCGTCGCCGGTGAGCCGGCGCAGCAGCTCGGCGAACCCGGCCAGCAGCACCGCCGCGACGGTGCTGCCGCGCCGCTCGGCCAGCTCGCGTACCGCCCGGTCGGCGGTGGCGGACAGGGTCACCGCCGCCTCCGCCCCGGCGTACGTCTGCACCGCCGGGCGGGGACGGTCGCGGGGCAGGTCCAGCACGGTCGGCACGCCCCGCAGGTGCTCCGTCCACCAGGTGAGGTCGGCGGGGCCCTGCCGGTGGTCCCGCGCGTCGCGCCACACCGCGTAGTCGGCGTACGAGGCGGACAGCGGCGGCAGGGTCGGCGACGCACCGGCGACGGCGTGCGCGTACCCGGTGGCCAGGTCGGCGTAGAGGACCGCCTCGGACCAGCCGTCGAAGACCGCGTGGTGCATGGTCATCGCCAGCACGTGCTCGTCGGGGCCGAGCCGGTAGACGGTCACCTGCCAGGGCGGCCCGGTGGCCAGGTCGAAGGCGTGCGCGGCGCCGGCGGCGAGCATCCCGGCCAGCTCGGTCCCGGCGTCGGCGCGACCGGTCAGGTCGACCACCGGCACCGCCACGTCGGTCGGTTCCTCGCAGACCGCGTAGGGCACCCCGGCGTTCTGCGGGATGCGCCAGCGCAGCACGTCGTGCCGGGTGGCCACGGCCCGCAGCGCCGCCCCGAGCGCCACCGTGTCCAGCGGGCCACGCAACCGGTGCGCGACCGCGATGTTGTAGGGGGCGCTGGAGGGGGCGAGCTGGTCGACGAACCACAGTCGGCGCTGCGGCGGGGACAACGTCGGCGGGTTGCCGGTGGTCAGCCCGTCGGCGTCGGCGGGCGCGGCGGCCCGCAGCCGGGCGGCCAACGCGGCCGGGGTGCGCCCGGCCAGCACGTCCCGGGTGTCGACGTGCCGGCCCAGCTCGGCGCGCAGCGCCGCGACCAGCCGCATCGCGGCGACGGAGTTGCCACCGGCGGCGAGGAAGTCGGTGTCCGGGGCGGGTGCCGCGCCGAGCAGCCGGGTCCAGACCCGCCGCACGATCCGCTCGACCGGGTCGGTCGGCTCGTCGGTCGGCGCGTCGGCGGGGACGACGGTCAGGGCGGCGTCGGCCAGCGCCCGCAGCGCCGGCCGGTCCAGCTTTCCGGTGATGGCGCTGACCGGCAGGTCGTCGCGGCGCAGCAGACGCGCCGGCAGCATCGCGGCGGTCAACCGCCCCCCGGCGTACGCCCGGACGGTGTCGTCGTCGGGCGCGGTGGCCGGGGTGAGGAACGCGACGAGTTCGGTCCCGGCCGGGCCGGGCACCGCCTCCACGGCCACCCGGTCGACGCCGGGCACCCCGGCGAGCACGGCCTCCACCTCGCCCAACTCGATGCGCTGGCCCCGGATCTTGACCTGCCGGTCGGCCCGGCCGAGGTAGACGATCCGCCCGTCCCCGGCCTGCCGGACCAGGTCGCCGGTGCGGTAGAGCCGCTCGCCGGGCAGCCCGGAGAACGGGTCGGGGACGAACCGGTCGGCGGTCAGGCCGGGCCGGTTGAGGTAGCCGTCGGCCAGCCCCGGCCCGCCGATCAGCAACTCACCGGTTTGCCCCGGCGGCACCGCCCGCAGCGCGTCGTCCACCACGTACGCCCGGTGGTTGGGCAGGGGCAGCCCGATCGGCACCGGGTCGGTGTCGGCGGCGGTCAGCTCACCGCTGACCGCCAGCACGGTGGTCTCGGTGGGGCCGTAGCCGTTGAGCAGCAGTCGGCCCGGCGCCCAGCGGGCAGCCAGCTCGGCGGGGACGGCCTCGCCGCCGCAGAGCACCGTCCGCCAGCCGGGCACCCGGGCCGGGTCCAGCATGGACAGCACGGTCGGGGTGATGAAACCCCAGTTCACGTCGTGGGCGACGATGAACCGGGCCAGCCGGTCCGGGTCGGAGCGGTCGTCCACGCCGAGCAGCTGCACGCTGCCGCCGAGCAGCAGCGGGACGAACAGGTCGATGCTGGCCGCGTCGAAGCCGAGCGAGGCGATGCCGAGGCTGCGCACCCCGGCGTCGGCGGCGCTGAGCGCGGCGCAGCCGGTGACGAACTCCACCACGTTGCGGTGGGTGGTCAGCACCCCCTTGGGTCGGCCGGTGGAACCCGAGGTGAACAGCACGTACGCCGGGTCGCCGGCCCGCGCCGGGCAGGGTGCCGACGGGGCCGGGCCGGTGGCGGTGACCACCTCGACGCCGGGGGTGCCGGCGAACTCGACCGCCGCCGCGTCCCCCACCACCAGCGTCACCCCGGCGTCGGCGGCGATCTCCCGCAGCCGCTGCCGGGGGCCACCGGGCTCCAACGGCACGTAGCAGCCCCCGGCGAGCAGCACGCCCAGCACGTCGACCACCAGGTCGGGCCGGCGGTGGGCGCAGATCCCCACCCGGGTCTGCCGGCCCACCCCCCGGGCCCGCAGCGCGGCGGCCAGGCCCGCCGCCCGACCGACCAGCTCCCGGTAGGTGAGCCGGTCGTCCCACTGGCGCACCGCCACCGCGTCCGGGCAGCGGGCCGCCCGTTCGGCGATCAGCTCGGCCAGCGTCCCGTCCGGCCAGGGCAGTGTTTCCCCGGTGACGGCACTGATGGACAGGATGTCGGTCACGTCGCTCCCCGTACGGTTGCTGGTGCGGTACGCCCCACCGGGCGGACGGTGTGCCGGTTCACCGGTCGTCCCGGGCGGTGTCGTCGACCACGTGCAGGCGCAGTTCGCTGAGGTACCGGCGGCCGGCCGCGTCGGGCACCCAGGCGTCGTCCGGGCCGGGCAGCATCTCGCTGACCGTCAGGGAGACCTCGGGGCCGTCGCCCATCCGGGCGGCCCGCACCATGGCGCAGAACATGTTCGCGAAGGCCGGGCTGCTCAGGTCGGCGTAGCAGGGTTTGGTCTCGCTGCCGAGCTTGACGTAGACCTGCTCGGGCAGGTCGAGGCGGTGTCGCCAGGCCCGCACCGCGAGGAACCGGTCACGTTCCCCGGCGGCGTCGGCCAGACCGCTCTCCCCCACCGTGGTACGCCAGGTCCGCCGGGCCACCACCAGCCGGTCGATGGTGACCCGGGGGGTGTACGGGGCGGCGGCGACCAGCTTGAACCCGTCCACCGCGTGGGCGCTGAGCAGTTCACCGAAGACCTCGGTCAGCGGCCAGCTCTCGCCGTCGGCGGCGGTGGCGACCAGCCGGCCGTCCCGCTCGGACACGGTGAGCGCCACCGTGGGCAGCACCCGGGTCGGGTCGGCCCCGGGCGCCGCCGCGAAGGCCAACTGCCGGTCGCTGGGCCCGGCGAGGGCCTCGGCGGTCCGGCTGGTCCGCCGTGGCCAGTCGGTGGGGTACAGCAGCCGCAGCCGACGCCCGCCCAGGTCCGTGGTGAGGGCGTCCCGCAGCCGTTGTGGGTCGGGGTGGGCCGGGATGAACACCTCGCAGTCGAAGGACGCCCACGCGGCGTGTAGTTCGCCGAGCACGACGGTGTACTCCCCGCGCGCCAACGCCTCCGCGTCGGACGCGCAGAGTTGCAGGTCGGGGCTGTGTAGGACGGCCTTGGACCAGTGCGCCGGGGCGGCCGGGAAGACCTCGTCGACGCGGTCGGCGAGATCGGCGGCGGCGAGGCGCACCTCCCGGGTACCCGGTGGCAGCCCGGCGAAGCCGAACAGTCCCGCCCAGCGGGCGGCGAAGTCGGCGGCGACCGCGTCGACCGGGCGGTCGCCGGTGCCCCAGAACAGTCCCTGGGCGAGGTACCACAGGTCGGCCAGGGAGACGGTGGCGTCCCCGGTCTCGCCGCGCAGTTCGTCGTACAGCTCACGGAACACCCGGTCGTACGCCTGCGCCAGGGCGGCCACCATCCAGCGGGCGGCCCGCAGCAGCACGTCGAGCGGCGCGGCCAGGTCGGCCAGGAACGGGGCACCGAGGGTGACGTCGAGATCCCGGGCGGTGTCCTCGTGGCAGAGGGTGCGGCCGGCGTACATCCGGCCCTCCCGACGCCGGGGCGACCGCCCGGTCAGCTCGGTGAAGGTGGTGTCGAGGGCGTCGAGGGCGTCGCCCAGGCGGTGCGGGTCACCGGCGGCTGCGGCGACGGCGTCGCGGGCGGCGGTCAGCCGGTCCAGCCCTGACCGGGCGGCCAACCGGGCCGCCGGATCGCCGACGGCGTCGATCCGGGCGCGCAGCACCTCCTCCGCGGCCGGGCTGACCGGCAGGGCCGCGTCCCAGGTGAGCAGCTCCCGTTCGACGAGCCGGTCGAGCAGGGTGTAGCCGTCCTCGGGCCGGCGCAGCCCGATGGCCGGGTCGGCGACCAGCTCGTGGGCGGGGCGGCGGCCGTCGACGGCGGCTAGCAGCGCGGCCTCCACCGGGGACAGCGCCACCGGTGGTTGTCCGGGGCGCAGCACGGTGCGGTCGCGCACCGCGACCTGCGGGGCCAGCACCGGCGGCCACCAGCGCCGGACGGCGAGTTCGGCGCCGATGCACTCGGCGTACTCGTCGAGCGCCCACGACTCGAACCGGACCCACCGTCGCCGGGTCAGTTCCGGGCCGACCCGCAGCCGGGCGGTCTCCGGCTGCGCCGGGTCGACGGTCACCCAGCAGCTGGGGCCGAAGAAGCCGACCGTCTCGTTCTTGCCGCAGTACCGCTGCCAGTACTTGAGCAGGGCCCGTTCCCGGTCACGGCGGCGCACGTTGCGCGGCGCGTCGGGACCGCCCCGGACCAGACCGTCGAAGGCCACCAGCGCGCCCCGGTTCTGCCAGGTCACCGCCTCGCGCACCAGCGGGTCGGCGGCGAGTTCGGTGAACCGCTGCCCGGCGGCGCGGACGGCCTCGTCGAACTCCTTGTCGAAGCGTTCGACGCCGCCGCCGGTGGCCAGCAGCTCGTCGGCGAGCGCGGCGGCGGCCGGGGCGGCGAACAGGGCGAGGCCGTCGGCCGGGAAGCCGGTGCTGCGCAGGATCGCGTCGCGCCACACCGACCAGCCGGTGTCGCCCAGCGGCACCCGGTGGTCGACCGTCCCACCCGTACCGGGTGCCGGTACCGACGCGACGGGCCCCGGGGCGCGGCCGGCACCGACCGAGGCGGCCCGGTCGGTGCCGGTCTCGGTGCGCGGGGCACCGGGGGTGGTGGGCGGCGGGGAGCCGAGGGCGGCGGTCAGGTCGGCGCGGATCAGACCGAGCAGGTCGGGCAACCGGTCGTGCAGGAAGAAGTGCCCGCCGTCGAGTTCGTGCAGGGTGAAGCCGGCTGCGGTGTGCCCGGCCCAGCCGGCGCTGTGCTCCCGGCTGACCGCCCGGTCGGCCCGGCCGCCGAACGCCACCACCGGCACCGGCAGCGGCGCCTCGGGGACGTACCGGTAACTGTCGACCCGACCGAAGTCGGCGCGCAGCAACGGCAGCAGCAGCTCCACCAGTTCCGGGTGGTCGAGCAGGCCGGCGGGCAGGCCGCCGCCGTCGGCGAGCCGGCGCAGCAGTTCGTCGTCGGCCACCTGGGACAGCCCGTCGAAGAGACTCGCGGCGGTGACGTGCGGGGCGCGGGCACCACCGACGTAGAGGCGCAGCGGCAGCTCACGGCCGGTGCGGCGCAGTTCCCGGACCACCTCGAAGCCGAGCCGGCCGCCCATCGAGTGCCCGTAGATCGCGTACGGGCGGTCGGCCCGGTCGGCGACGGCGGTGGCCACCTCCGCGACGGTGAAGGCGGCGTCCTCGCTGATCCGGTTCTCCCGGCCGGGCAGCTGCACGGCCAGCACCTCGACGTCGGGGCCGATCTCCGCCGGCCAGCGGCGGAAGGCGCTGGCCCCACCCCCGGCGTACGGCAGGCAGAACAACTGCACCGGTGCCAGGGGTCGGCTTCCGGGCGAGACGAACCAGTTCACCGTGCGCCTCTCTGCGGTGGATCGATCCAGTGCCGCCGGCGCTGGAAGGGGTAGCCGGGCAGCCCGGTGCGCCGCACGACGCCCTCCGGGTGCAGCGCGGCCCAGTCGACGTCCCGGCCGGCCACCCACCCGGCGGCCAGGTCCCGCAGTGCGCCGGGCGCACCGGCCACGGTGACGCCGGTGGTGAGCAGTTCGTCCAGCCCGGCGATCGCCTCGGTCAGGTCGGCGGCGACGACGGCGGCCCGCCGGCCGAAGGAACGCCGGCCCAGCGCCAGGGTGGCGGCCACCTCGGACAGTTCCGGCCCGGTGCCGGCCAGGTGGGTACGCAGCCGGGTCAACGCCGCGCGCAGCGTCTGCGGGGTACGCGTCGACACCGGCAGCAGCCAGGACCGGGGTGCCGCCGGCTCGGCCGGTACGACCGGGGGCGGCTGTTCCACCACCACGTGCGCGTTGGTGCCGCCGAGGCCGAACGAGCTGACCCCGGCCACCCGGCGCGGCGCATCCGGCCAGTCCCGGGCCTTGGTCGGTACGTAGAACGGGCCCCCGGCCAGGTCGATCTCCGGGTGGGGGCGGGTGAAGTGCAGGTTCGGCGGGATTACCGCGTGCTGGACGGCGAGCACCGTCTTGATCAGACCGGCGATGCCGGCCCCGGCGTCGAGGTGACCGATGTTGGTCTTCACCGAGCCGAGCGCGCAGGACTCGGCGGGGGCCGCCCCGCCGTACACCTCGTGCAGGGCGGCGACCTCGATGGCGTCGCCCAGCGGCGTACCGCTGCCGTGGGCTTCGATGAAGCGGACCTCGCCGGGGGCGACCTCGGCGGCGGCCAGGGCGTTGGCGACGGCGGCGGCCTGCCCGGCGGGGCCGGGCACCGCGAAGCCGGCCCGGTCGGGGCCGTCGTTGGTGACCGCCCAGCCGGGCAGGACGGCGTAGATGCGGTCCCCGTCGGCCTGGGCGTCGGCGAGCCGGCGCAGCGCGACCACCCCGACGCCGGAGCCGAAGCCGGACCCCTCGGCGGCCTCGTCGAAGGCGCGGCAGCGGCCGTCCGGGGAGGCCAGCCCGCCGGGGGTGGCCCGGTAGCGGGGCCAGGTGACGCTGACCCCACCGGCGAGGGCGATGTCACACTGGTAGTCGGCGAGGCTCTGGGCGGCGAGGCAGACCGCGACCAGCGAACTGGAGCAGGCGCTCTGCACCGCCACCGCCGGCCCGGTCAGCCCCAGCCGGTACGCGACCTGGCCGGGCAGGTGGTCGGTGGCCTGCCGGCCGATCAGCCGGGCCTCCCAGTCGTCCGGGTCGACGTCGCCGACCACGGCCGGGTTGTCCATCAGGTGGAACAGGAAGTAGCGGTTGGCGGAGGTCGCCGCATAGACGCCCACCAGGCCGGGGAAGCGGGTCGGGTCGTGCCCGGCGTCCTCCAGCGCCTCCCACGCGGCCTCCAGGAAGAGCCGGTGCTGGGGGTCGGTGCGGGCGGCCTCCTCGTCGCCCATGGCGAAGAACTCGGCGTCGAAGTCGGTGACCCCGTCGAGCCGGCCGCCGGCCCGCACGTGCCGGGGGTCGGCGCGCAGTCGCGGCCCGATGCCGAGGGCGTCCAGTTCGGCGTCGGTGTGGTCGTGCACGGAGTCCACCCCGGCGCAGACGTTCCACCAGAAGGTCGCCGCGTCGGGTGCGCCGGGGAACCGGCCGGCGAGCCCCACCACCACGATCTCGTCGCCGGTGTACTCGCGGGCGGCGACCGGCGGGGTGGCCGGGGTGGGCAGGGTCGGCGCGGGGGCCGCCGCGGTGCGGACCGCCGCCTCGGGCGGGTGCGGACCGACGGCCGGGTGGTCCCCGTCGAGGAGGCGGGCCTGCGTGGCGATCGTCGGGTGGGCGAACAGCCGCACCATGGGCGGCGTCACCCCGAACCGCTCGGAGATGCGCTGCTGGACCTGGCCGAGCAGCAGCGACTGCCCGCCGGCGTCGAAGAAGTTCTCCTGCCGCCCGATGGCGCTGCGGCCCAGCACCGCGCACCAGATGTCGTGCACGGTGCGCTCGGTGGCGGTGGTGGGCTCCTGCCCGGCGGGGACCTCGGGGGTCGGGTCGGGCAACGCCCGCTCGTCGATCTTGCCGGTGACGGTGAGTGGGAACGCGTCGAGCACCAGCACGGCGCGGGGCAGCGCGTGTTCCGGCAGCCGCCGGGCGAGGGCGGCGCGCAGGGCCACCGGGTCGAGACCACCCTCGGCCGGCACGGCGTACGCGAGCAGTTCGCCGCCCCGGGCGATGGCGCGGACGGCGGCGACGCCGGGCTGGTCGGCGAGGACCGCCTCGACCTCGGTCAGCTCGACCCGGAACCCGCGTACCTTGACCTGGCGGTCGAGCCGGCCGAGGCAGACCAGCTCACCGTCGGGCAGCCGGGTCCCCAGGTCACCGGTGGCGTACGTGGGCATCCCGTCGGGGTCGACACCGAACCGGTCGCTCGACTGGCCCAGGTATCCGGGGGCGAGGTGCCGGCTGCGCACCACGATCTCGCCGGAGTCGGCCAGCCGCAGTGTGTAGCCGGGCAGCGCCGTGCCGATCGGCAGCGGGCCGGTGGCGGCGGGGGCGGCGGTGGCCAGCGGCAGCGCGTACCGGGCGGCGAAGGTCATCTCGGTGGCGCCGTACCCGTTGACCAGGACACAGTCCGGGGCGAACCGGTCGCGGCCCCGGGTGGCGTCGGCGTGGGTGGCCTGTTCACCGCCGAGCAGCACCACCCGCACGGTGTCCAGCCGCCGGTCGCCGAGGGTGTCGAGCAGGAACCGGTAGACGGTCGGGGTGGAGTGGTAGACGGTCACCCGGTGCCGGGCGAGCCGCTCGACGGCGTACGCCAGGCCGTGTCGGCGCAGGTCGACCGGGACGAGGGCGGCCCCGGTGAGCAACGCCGGGTAGAGGTCGGGGATGGCCGCGTCGACGCTGAACGAGGCGAGCAGGCTGAGCCGGTCGGTCGGGCCGATCGCCAGGGTGTCGATCTGGTTGTCGACGACGTGCCGCAGGTTGCGGTGGGTCTGGGCGACGGCCTTGGGCGTGCCGGTGGAGCCCGAGGTGAACAGCACGTAGGCCGGGCTGTCGGGGTCGACGGGGGTGGGCCGCAGCGGCGCTGTCGCGCTGTCGTCGAGGACGAGCACGCCGGTGCCGGGGCGTGCGGCGCACAGCGTGTCGGCCAGCGCGCGGTGCTCGGCGGTGCAGGCGACGACCCGCACGTCGGCGGCGACGTCGAGCAGGCGTCGGAGGCGGTCGATCGGGAACCCGGGGTCCAGCGGCACGTACGCCCCACCGGCGGCGAGGGTGCCGAGGGTCGCGGCGACGGCGGCCACGCCGTGCCCGGTGAGCAGGGCGACCAGGTCGCCGGGCCGGACACCGGCCGTGGTGAGCGCGGTGGCGTGCCCGCCGACGGTGGCGGCCAGGGCGGCGTAGCTGACCTCGTGGGTCTCGCCGAGGATCGCCGGCTGGTCGGGACGGGTGGCCGCGACCTCGGCGAACTGTTGGATGATCGTCGGTTGCGGCATGTCAGCGGGCCAGCTCGGCTCCACTGTGGGCAGGCGCGCAGGAACAGTCGATTGTGATCATGATCCCCCCCAGGACTTCACAATGGAAGCAGAATAGGGCTCGATGCGGCCGAGAAAAGATCATCGATCGGAGTCGGACCGAAGGGCCCATCGGCACCTGAAGATCGGACGGCGAAATTCGGCCGATCATCCCCCTAGCGCGAAAAGGAGTTTCAGCCTAAGCGCCTACCGGCAAGTAAATTTGCGGCAAAAGCCCCTGCAAACCGGCGATTTTCCACCGTGGACGGCACCTTAACGGCAGGTCAGGTGGGTTTCCACGACCGCCCGGCCCACGCCATCCTAGGGTCGACGGGCCGGACGTCCCGCCCGACCGACGCCGTTCGCGCCGACCGCCGCCCGACCCCGCCGGCCCGGAGCAGGGGCGGCGCACACCCAGGGTGAGGCCCCACGCCACCGAGCGTCACCTGGTAAGACCCGGTGCCAAACCGCCGCTCACGGGGGCTGACGATGGCCGCCCAGGTCCGTAGCATCTGTCGGGGTGCCCGCGTCGGGGTGGGCATCCGACGGCCGGCCGGGTGCCTCCGCACGCGCGCCGGGTGGCGACGTTGCGCGACGGGCAGAGAGGCCGGCGATGAGTCGAGCAGAGCAGGACACCGCGGCGGGCACCGAGGGCGAGGACTACACCCAACGGCTGCAGCGTCTCGGTGGCGCGCGCTGGAAGCAGGTGCTCGACGTGCAGGCGCCCTACCGGTGGAACCTCCAGCGGCTCGAGCTGGGGCGCACCCTCGACGTCGGCTGCGGCCTCGGTCGCAACCTGGCCAACCTCGGTGAGGGCGCGGTCGGGGTGGACCACAACCCGACGTCGGTGGCGCACGCCCGGGCCGCCGGCCTGGAGGCGTACACGATCGAGGAGTTCCACCAGTCCCCGCACGCCCGGCCCGGCGCGTTCGACGCGCTGCTCGCCGCCCACCTGCTGGAGCACCTGCCCGCCGAGGCGGCCCTGGAGGTCATCTCCGGCTACCTGCCGTTCCTGCGGTCCGGCGGCACCGCCGTCTTCATCACCCCCCAGGAGCGGGGGTACGCCAGCGACGCGACCCATGTCCGGTTCGTCGGCTTCGACGAGGCGGCGCAGGCGGCCCGCGATCTCGGCATGACGGTGGTCAAGCAGTACTCCTTCCCGTTCCCCCGGTCGATGGGCAAGGTCTTCACCTACAACGAGTTCGTCACGGTGGCCCAGCTGCCCTGAGCCGCGTCACCCGCGGGTGACGGACCAGCGGCAGGCGGACGCCGCGCGGCTCCCGCGGGCCTCCGACCGGGGCCGCCGGTGTCGCGGGCCGGGACCCGAGCTGTCCGTGCCCGCCGCGCGGCACCCGGCCGGCCGGTTACCGTGGCGACATGACCAACCCGACCCGGTGGGCGACCGAGACCGGCCCCGAACACTCGCAGTGGTACATCGACCGGTTCCGGCGGCTCGCCGCCGAGGGTGCCGACCTGGCCGGTGAGGCCCGCCTGGTCGACGCGGTGGTGGCCCCCCGTTCGCGGATCCTCGACGCCGGCTGCGGCACCGGCCGGGTCGGTGCCGCCCTCGCCGCGCGGGGGCACCGGGTGGTCGGGGTCGACGC
The DNA here is from genome assembly GCF_040648835.1 of Micromonospora sp. NPDC049081. NCBI lineage: Bacteria > Bacillati > Actinomycetota > Actinomycetes > Micromonosporales > Micromonosporaceae > Micromonospora > Micromonospora sp. NPDC049081. Next base: position 155,308 of record NZ_JBEZEK010000007.1, read on the forward strand.
CGATCCTGCCCTGATCGAGGCGGCCCGCGCCGACCACCCCGGGCCCCGCTGGCTGGTCGCCGACCTCACCGAGTTGGATCTCGCCGGCTCCGGCGAGGGGGAACCCTTCGACGCCGCCGTGGTCGCCGGCAACGTGATGGCCTTCGTCGCCGCCGGCACCGAACCGACAGTGCTGACCCGGATCGCCGCCCACCTGCGCCCCGACGGGGTGGTGCTCGTCGGTTTCGGTCTCGACCGGGGTTACCGGCTCGACCACTTCGACGCCGACGTGGCCGCCGCCGGCCTCCGCCTCGACCAGCGCTTCGCCACCTGGGACCTGCGCCCCTGGCGGGACGACGCCGACTTCGCGGTCAGCCTGCTGCGCCGCCCGACCGACTGAACCGCCCGGGGTGGGCGGAATCGGTCAGGACGGGGCGGCGACCGCCCGGGCGGCGGCCGGGTCGAGGGGGCTGCCGGCGGGGACCAGGCTGACCAGGCCGGCGGGGAGCCGGACCGGGGTGACCCCCTGGTAGCCGAGCATCCCGAGCACCTCACCGTCGGCGAGCACGTAGCGGCGGCCCAGGTCGGTGACCACGGAGACCGCACCGCCGTCCGCACCCGGCGCGGCCACCGACTCGACCACCGCGCCCCGGCCCGGCTCGACCAGCACCTGGTCCACGCGCACCCCGCCCGAGCCGTCGGCGGTGCGGGCGGCGGCCGAGAGGTCCGGCACGGTCGCGCCGACCCTGATGTCGCGGACCACGCCGTCGACGCCGACCCGGACACAGAGCGCGCCGTCGTCCACGCCGGCCAGGCGCGGCGGGGCCGGAGGCGGCGCGGTCGGGCCGGCGGGCACCAGATCCGGCAGCTTGGGCAGCGCGGCGAACCGACCCAGGCTGACCGGTGCCGGTTCGTCCTGGCCGGTGCGGGCCATCAGCAGGGCGGCCTGGAGTTCGGTGATGCCGGCCAGGCCGGCCCGCTCGGCGACCGCGTACTGTCGGCCACCGCCGGAGTTGCGGACCAGGTAGACGTCCCCGATCGTCGCTCCGGCGACCTCGGCGGAGGGCTCGCCGAGACCGGCCACCGGGGGCGGGGCCAGGTCGACACCCGCCGGCAGGGCGTTGAGCAACGCCGGGGCGGCCGGAACCGCGCGCTCCCGGGTCGCGGCCAGCGCCGCGAGCACCCGGGCGGTGTCGCGCAGCAGGTACCGGCGGTGATGCCAGATCAGGTGCAGGCCGCCGTCCGGGTGCCGGACCAGGACCGCCTCCTCGGTGAGCCGCCGCCCGCCGGTCGCCTCCCGGCCGATCAGCAGGGCCGACCGGGAGGTCGCCCGACCCGCCTCCGTCGGCTCCAGCGAACACACCGTCCACGGGGCGGTGGAGAGCCGACCGGGGGCGGGCAGTGAATCCGGCGCATCGGCGATGCCCAGTGGCAGGCCGCGCGGCACCCCCTCGATGGACCGACGCGACACCAGCACCGTGCGGGACCGGTCCGCCCCGACGATCAGCAACGCCGACGCGTAGTTGAGCACCGGGTGCAACCTGCCGTCGCGGTAGACGAACCGGGCCCCGGACTCCTTTTCCACGACCACCGCCCCGGTGTCGCGCCAGGCCGACCCGCCACCGGCGAACAGGCCGTAGAGGGCGAAGCCGCCCAGCCCGATCGCCGCGACCAGGACACTGGCCAACCCGGTGCCGGCCAACCGGCGAAACGGCGAACGCGCCGGGTCGGTCTCCCGCATGACCAGGGCGGCGACGGCCCGCTGCACGGTGAACTGGTAGGAGTGGAGCTGGTCCTGCCGCGACGGCATGGCGTCCCTTCCGCGAGTCCTCGGCGGACAGGATATGCGCTGTGTCGATGTCCCGTTGACCCTCCGTCGCCGACCAGCGGGGGCCGGGAGCCGGCCGGGGCGGACCCCGTCCGGCGGGCGTGCGCGAGCCGACACCGGTCCGAACCGGTCGCCCCGGTAGCATCCCGGCACGACGACGGTGGAAGGGTGGCCGGGTGGGCGTGCGATTCGAGGAACTGGCCTGGCGGGAGACCCCGATCGGCGCCATCAGCCTGCGCCGACGGCGCGACCCCGCACTCGACGTCGACGTGTACGAGGTCAAGCTCGACGACGAGTACCTGATGTCCAGCCTCTTTCCGGTCGCCGAGATCGAACTGGCCCGGCTGGGCCTGGCCCCGCTGGCCGACGAGCCGCTCGACGTGGTCGTCGGCGGCCTCGGCCTCGGCTACACCGCGCGTACCGCCCTGGAGGACGCCCGGGTGCGCTCGGTGCTGGTGGTGGAGACGATCGAGGACGTCATCGACTGGCACCGCCGCCAACTGCTCCCCTTCGCCGCCGGCCTCGCCCCGGACCCGCGGACCCGGTTCGTGCGGGCCGACTTCTTCGCCACCGTCGCCGCCGGCGTCGGCTTCGACCCGGACCAGCCCGGCCGCCGCTTCCACGCGGTGCTGCTCGACGTCGACCACTCCCCCCGCAACGTGCTGCACCCCAGCCACGCCGCCTTCTACACCCCCGACGGCCTCCGCCGGCTGGCCGACCTGCTGCTGCCCGAGGGGGTGTTCGCGCTCTGGTCGGACGACCCGCCGGACGACGCGTTCGGCCGGGTCCTCGCCGAGGTGTTCCCCACCTGGCAGGCCCACGTCGTCCCGTTCGCCAACCCGCTGACCGGCGGAGAGTCCGCCAACACCGTCTACGTCGCCCGGCGCTGAGCCTGCGGCGACCCGCCCGACGCCCGTCCCACCGCTGCGGCCGGCCCAGGGGCACCGGTCGGCTCGGGCCCGGTCCGGCACCGGCCACGCCGGCCCACCGGGAGGTGGCGCACCGCCCACGGGGCACGCGACGCGACGCCGTCGAGGCGTACGGCGGCGGCAAACGGGAATGCCGCCCGGTCAGTGCTGTCAGAGGAGGTGGACATGCGGGCCATGCTCTTCGTCGTCGGTGTCGTCGGCGGCGCGCTCATCCTGCTCGGGCTGCTCCTGGAGGCGGTCCGCTGGCTGGCGATCATCGGTCTCGTCGCGCTGCTGGTGGTGATCGTGCTGGCGTTCCTGCGGGGACGGCAGGCGGTGCACCGGCATTCCGCAGGCCGCCGCTAGCCGACGCCGGTAACCACGCACGGACCCGGGCCCACCGTGTGGGCCCGGGTCCCGCCGCCTCCCCGGTGGCGTCGCACCGGCCGCCGCTCCCACCGGGCGGCACCGAGAGGTGCCGACCCGGGCGATCCGGTGCCCACCCGCACGCACCCCGCCAGCGGCCCCCGGCTGCGGGCCGGGGGCGAGGCGGCCGGCTCAGTGCGCCCCGCCGAGGTTGAGTACCACCACTCCCCCGATGATCAGGCCCACCCCGATCACCTTCGACGCGCTCAACGGCTCGCCGAGGAAGGCCGCGCCGATCGCGACGATCGCCGCGGTACCCAGCCCCGACCACATCGCGTACGCCACCCCGACCGGGATGTCCCGGACGGCCAGCGCGAGCATCCCGAAGGCCAGCAGGTAGGCGACGGCCAGCCCGACCGTGGGCCAGAGCCGGGTGAACCCCTGCGTCGCCTTGAGCAGGCTGGTGCCGCCCACCTCGGCGCTGATCGCGATCAGCAGGAACACGTAGGCCATCTCACTCCCTCCGCCGCGTACCCCCATGATCGCGCACCGCCCCGGACGGCCCGGCGGGGTCCGACGCGGGACGGCCCGGCGGGGCCGGTCGCGTATCGGACACCGCGTAACCCGGCCCCGACCCCGACCGTCATACAGGCAGCACCGTCGTCCGGTCCGCCCGGCCGACACACCAGGGCGGGCCGGTACGCCGGACCCACCCGCGCCGGTCGCGCCGGGTCCGGCCGACGTGGCGGGCCGGGCGGATGCCGGGACCACCACGTCCGAAGGAGCCACCATGATCGGTCAACGAGTATTCGCCGGGGCTGCGGTCGGCCTGCTCACCGCGGCACTGGGCCTGCCCGGGACGGCGGCGGCCGACCCACGCCGGGACAGCCTGCGGTACTGCGCGCTGCATCCGCTGCCGCTGCCGGCGGGGGTGACGCACGGCGAGGCCCAGGCGGTGGACCCGACGGGCCGGTTCGTCGCCGGCATCGGCACCCGGATCACCGACGGGGTGTGGGAGCAGGTCCTGCTGATCTGGCAGGGCAATCGGGTCACCGCCGTGGACACCCCGCTGGCCGGAGAGGTCACCGGGATCAACCCGGCCGGCGTGGTGATCGGCAACGGGTCCATGTCCGCGACGTACCGCCCCTGGCGTTACCAGGACGGCCTGCTCACCGAACTACCCGTCCCGGGGACCGTCTCGAACGTCTGGGCCGAGGGGATCAACGCACGCGGCGACATCGTGGGACACGGCTCGGTGGAGGCCACCGAGACCCAGCTCCCGCTGCGGTGGCCGGCTGACCGGCCGGACGCGGTCGAGACGGTCGGTCCGCTGACCGACGGGATCGCCAACGCGGTCCTGGACGACGGCAGCGTCGTCGGCACCTCGGTCGGGCCGTCCGGACCGCCGAGCTACGCGGGCTGGGTACGTCGCCCCGACGGCGGCATCCGCTGGCTCAGCGTGCCCGGCAAACCCCGCGCCTGGGCGAGCGCGGGCCGGGGTGACTGGGCCGCCGGTGGGGTGGACGACACCCCGGAGGAGGGCGACGGGACCCCTCAGCGGTGGAACCTGCGCACCGGGGCGGCGACGCCGGTCCATCCGGCGGTGGGGTGGCGGATCTACGGCGTGACGGCCAGCGGTGTGGTGCTCGGCGAGTCGGCGGTGGGGCACGGTGACCGGGTGACGCCGCTGCCCGGGGTGACCAACAAGATCCGCTTCGTCCGGGCGGGCGCGATCGCGGACAACGGCATGGTGGTCGGCTGGACCGTGGGTGACCGGCTCACCCCGGTGCGCTGGACCGGCTGCTGACGGGCCACGCGGCGGGCCCGGCCGCGTGGTCAGACGCCGGAGGTGGCGAGGGCGCGGGCCGGGCGCTCGTCGGTGGTCGGCCGGGCCGCCCCACGGTTGGGCAGGGACAGCCGGATGACCTTCCACCAGGCGGAGGCGACCTGCTTGGGCAGCGGGCCGGTGGTGTAGGACAGCCCGTACCTGTCGAACAGTGCCCGTACCTGCGGGGCGATCTCCTGGTAGCGCTTGCTGGGCAGGTCGGGGAAGAGGTGGTGCTCGATCTGGAAGGACAGGTTGCCGGTCATGACGTGCATCAGCCGGCTGCCGCTGATGTTGGCCGAGCCGAGCATCTGCCGCAGGTACCACTCACCCCGGGTCTCCCCCTCGATCGAGGTCTTGGAGAACGTCTCCACCCCGTTGGGGAAGTGCCCGCACATGATCACGGAGTGGCTCCACAGGTTGCGGATCAGGTTCGCGGTGAAGGTGGCGGCCAGGGTGGTGAGGAAGGACGGGCCGGACAGCAGCGGGTGGATGACGTAGTCCTTGAGCACCTGGCGGCGGATCTTGCGGCCGACCCCGCGCAGCCGGGCCCGGAACTCGGGGGTCTTGTGCCGGCCCTTGCGCAGGTTGCGGCCCAGCTCCAGGTCGTACGCGGCGATGCCGTACTCGAAGAAGCAGGCGTTGAGGAAGTTCCACAGCGGCTGGCCGAGGTGCATCGGGTACCACTTCTGGTCCTCGTCGACCCGCATGATGCCGTACCCGAGGTCGTTGTCCTTGCCCAGCACGTTGGTGTACGTGTGGTGCAGCTGGTTGTGCGAGTGCTTCCACTGCTCGGCCGGGGAGACGTGGTCCCACTCCCAGGTGGTGGAGTGGATCTTCGGGTCGCGCATGAAGTCGTACTGGCCGTGCAGGATGTTGTGGCCGATCTCCATGTTCTCCAGGATCTTGGCCACCGCCAGGCCGGCGGTGCCGACCACCCAGGCCGGCGGGAAGAGCGAGAAGAGCAGCACCGCGCGACTGCTCATCTCCAGCGTCCGCTGCGTCTTGATCACCTTGCGGATGTAGGCGGCGTCGCTCTCGCCGCGCTCGGCGAGCACCCGGTCCCGGATGGCGTCGAGCTCCTTGCCGAGGATCTCGATGTCCTCGGCACTCAGGTGGGCGATCGGGTTGACGGGCTTGTGCTGGATGACGGTCACGTCCGGCCTCCTGGTCAGAGATCGATGTCGCAGGTACCGGCCGCCGCCGACACGCAGGTCTGAATGAGCACACCGTCGCCGGGCAGCGCGGTGGTGAGGGTCCCGTCGCGCAGGTCGCGCACCGCGCCCTGGCGCAGCGGCAGCACGCAGCCGTAGCAGATGCCCATCCGGCAACCGGACGGCATCAGCGCCCCGGCGGCCTCACCGGCGTCGAGGATGGGGGTGCCGCCGTCGGCGGCGACGGTGAGGCCGGCCCGGGTGAAGGTGACGGTGCCACCCTCACCGGGGGCGATGACCGTCGGCCGGAACCGCTCGGTGTGCAGCCGGTCGGCGACGCCGGCCGCCGCCCAGTGCTCCTGCACCGCGTCGAGCATCCCCACCGGTCCGCACGCCCAGGTCTGCCGGTCGAGGTGGTCGGGCACCAGGTCGGCCAACTCGTCGACGCCGAGCAGGCCGTCCCGGTCGGTGTGCCGCTCGACCAGCCGGATGCCGCCCTGGGCGGCCAGCGCACGCAGTTGCCCGCCGAACACCACGTCGTCCGGGGTCGGCGCGGAGTGCACCACGACCACGTCGGCCCGGCTGGGCACGCCGGAGCGCAGCATGCCCATCACCGGGGTGATGCCGCTGCCGGCGGTGAGGAAGAGCACCCGGGCGGGGACCGGGTCGGGCAGGACGAAGTCGCCCGTCGCCTGGTCGAGCTGGACGATGGTGCCCACCCGGGTCCGGTGGACCAGATGGTTGCTGACCCGGCCGTCGGGGATGGCCTTGACGGTGACGCTGATCAGGCCGTCGGGACGGTCCGGGGCGGAGGTCACCGAGTAGGCCCGCCACTGTCGCACCCCGTCGACGTCGACGCCGAGGCGGACGTACTGGCCGGGGAGGTGGCCACGCCAGTCGCGGCCGGGTTGGATGGTGAGGGTCGCCGCGTCCCGGGTCTCCGGGTCGACGGCGACGATCCGCCCGCGCAGGGCGGCCCCGGCGCGCAGCGGCGCGACCAGGTCGAGGTAGTCCGCCGGCAGCAACGGGGTGGTGACCGTCTCGGCCAACCGCAGGAGCCGGTCCCGGACGGACGTCTTCGCCGGGGGATGCGGGACGGTGGTGGTCATGACCCCAGAGTGCTCGCTATTCCGCATAACATCTTGACCAAGGAAGGTGAATCGGACGCGGTAACTTGTGCGGAGGGAACAACATGCCGGAATCAGGGGCAGCCGGTCAGCTCGGCGGTCGACTGGAGCTCGACGCCCAGGTGGCCGAACGGTTACGCGGCCGGCTGCCGATGGTCGCCGCACACACCGTCACCACCATCACCGCCGAGGTGACCGCCTACTCCGGCACCCTCACCGGCCAGATGCGCGAGAAGATCGAAAACGCGGTACGGGTGGCGTTGGGCACCTTCCTCCAGCTCATCGAGCGGGCCGGGGCGGCCGACCCGAGCACCCCCCTGAGCCGGGCGCTGGAGGCCGCGTACGCGCTGGGCGCCGGGGAGGCGCGGGCCGGCCGGAGCATGGACGCGCTGCTGGCCGCGTACCGGGTGGGGGCCCGGGTGGCCTGGCGGGAGGTCTCCACCACCACCGTGCGCAGCGGGTTGTCCGCCGAGACGGTCGCCGAGTTCGCCGAGCTGATGTTCGCCTACATCGACGAACTCTCCGCCGCCAGTGTCGCCGGCCACTCCGACGAGTTGGCCAACGTCGGCCGGGCCCGGCGGCGCGACCTGGACCGGCTCACCCAGCACCTGCTCGCCGGTGATCCGGAGGAGGTACTACGGCGCAGCGCCGAACGGGCCGAATGGTCCCCGCCGCAGACCCTGACCGTGGTGGTGCTGCCCCGCAGCAGCCTGCGCGGGGTGCTCGCGGTGCTGCCCCCGCACACCCTGGAGAGCGGCGAGGACCTGCCCGGGGCGCAGTGGGCCGAGGAGGAGGCGCTGCTGCTCGTACCCGACATGCACGGCAGCCGGCGTCGGCAGCTCGGCACGGTGCTGCACGGGCACCGCGCGGTGCTCGGGCCGGCCCGCCCCTGGGTCGCGGTCGCCCGGTCGTACCAGCGGGTGTTGAAGGCGCTCATGCTCGGTGTGCCGCGACCGGCGGACGGCACCGCGCTGGACACCGAGCAGCACCTCGCCCGGTTGGTGCTGCACACCGACCCGGAGGCGCTGGCCGACCTGCGCGCCCAGGTGCTCGCGCCGTTGGCCGACCTCTCCCCGGCGACCGCCGCGCGGCTGGCCGAGACGATGCGCTCCTGGCTGCTGCACCAGGGCCGCCGCGACGACGTCGCCGCCGACCTGTTCGTGCACCCGCAGACGGTCCGCTACCGGATGGGTCGGCTGCGCGAGCTGTACGGCGACCGGCTGCACGAGCCCGGCACGGTGCTCGACCTGACGGTGGCGCTGGCGTTCCCCCCCGCCGAGGGCGACGGCGGGCCCGCCGAGCACCCACCGGCCACCGCGCCTACGCCTTCGTCCGAGGCCCGGCGGCCGTGAGGCGGGACGCCGCGACCGCGCTCCACGAGGGACCGTCCGGCGTCCCACCACCTCGGTCACCGGGACCGGCCGCAGTGGACGGTCGGGGTGACTGTGTCGACAGGACGACAGGAACGCGTCCGGCGGCTGACAGCGCGCGAGGACGTGGGCCATGATGGCGGCATGCGTCTGATTTTCTCCGTCTCGGCCTCCGACGAGTCGCCGGTGCACGACCTTCGCGACGAGTTGGCGGCCGATCCGGAGCTGCGTGACGCCCGGGTCCGGCTGCTGCACACCGCCCCCGAACCGGGCACCCTGGGCGCGGCCGAGGTGCTGGAGTTCGTCGGCCAGGACGTCCTGCTGCCCGTGGTGATCCAGGCGGTGTACGACTGGTTCCAGGCCCGACGCGGCTCCCGCCGGGGTGCGGAGACCACCGTCACGGTCACCCTCACCGACAGCCCGGACGGCACCCGGGAGGTGAAGATCGAGGCGAGCGGCTCGGCCGAGGACGTCATCGCGGTGCTCCGGCAGGGCCTGCGGTGACCACTGCGCACCAACCACGGTTCGACCCGACGAAGTCCCGCGCCGTCATGCTGGGCGTCAGCCGGTACGACCACCTGGCGCTGACCGTGCCTGCCGCGCGGGACAACATCGAGGCGTTGGCCACCGCGTTCGCCGACCCCGCCGTGTGGGGCCTGCCGAGGCGGCGGATCAACGTGGTGCACGACCCGTCGGCCGACGACCTGGCCGGCTACGTCGAGGACGCGGCGCAACTGGTCGGCGAGGACGGCGTGCTGGTGGTCTACTACGCCGGCCACGCCGTCCGGGTGGGCCGGTCGATGCGGCTGCTGCCCCGGGAGGCCACCGACAACCCCGGCACCGAGTTCCCGGTGGAGGGTTTCGTGGCCGCCGCGCAGGGGGCCGGTGCCCGGCACCGGCTGCTGATCCTCGACTGTTGTCACGCGGGCAACGCCAGCGCCGCCCTGCCGGCGGAGCCGTTCCGGGTGGACGAGGAACTCAGCGGCTGGCAACTGCTGGCGGCCGTCCGCAGCGGGCCGGCGCTGGACGCCGGCCCGGAGGAGCTGCACACCCCGTTCACCAGGGCGCTGCTGGACGTCCTCGCCCACGGCCGGGCGGATGCGGCGCAGTGGCTGACGCCCGCGGAGGTGCTGCGGGAGGCCGGGGATCTGCTGGCCGGCGCGGGCTATCCCCGACCGGCCCGGAGCCCGGCCGAGTTCGACCGGGGCTGGGTGCGCAACGTGGCCTGGCGACCGCCGGAGAAACGGCCGGTGCCGTTCCCCCGCCGGCCGCCGGGGGCCTCCGGTGAGCACAGCGACCGGGCCGGTTTCGAGAGTGCCTGGCCGACACGTCAGGTGCCGTTCGAGGGCCGGATCCCGGAGCTGGCCCGGGGGGCGGCCAGCCTGGGGAAGCAGGGTGCCGTCCTGCCGGTCGTCGGGCCCCGGCACGCGGGCAAGCGGTACTTCGTCGACGAGGTGCTGGCCCGCTTCGCCGAGCAGGCCGACCGGGTCGCCGACGTGGCCCTGCTGCGGCTGGACATTCCCAACAGCAGTGCGCCCGAGCCGGTCCTGGGGGTGCTCGCCCGGGAACTCGACGTGACCATCGACGACGTCACCGACTACGGCGTGGACTACCCGGAGGCGGTCCGGCTGACCCTGGTCGACGAGTTGCAGAAGCAGCTGCACCGGCGTCGGCTGATCCTGTTCGTGGAGGGGTCCCGGCTGGGCACCACGCCGGAGGTGGTCCGGGCCGAGCTGGAGCGGCTGCTGGAGCTGCCGGTGTTCGACCAGGCGCTGGTCATCGTGGCGACCCGGGCGCCGGTCAGCGTCAGCGGCGACGGCCGGCTGCGCTACCTGCCGGTGATCCAGCTGCGGGAACTCAGCGAGGACGAGGCCACCGCGCTGGTCGACCAGGTGCTCTCCGACCCGGTGTACGGCGGCGGTCTGACCATCGCCGGGCTCGCCGAGGGGCGGCTCTGGACGGAGCTGGACGACAAGCTGGTCCGGCTGCCGGGGGTGCTGCACAACGGGATCGACGAGCTCGCCAACGACGTGCTCAACAAGCGGATCGAACAGGCCGGTGTCGAGCACCTGGTCGACGCGCTGCTGCGCCGCTCCGCCGCGACGGTCGGCGCGGGTCTGCGGGACGTTGACTGCTTCGCGCTGTGGACCGGCACCGACGGCGGGCGGGGTCGACCGGGCGCACTGGCCGTGTTGACCGCCTGGGCCGTCACCGACGGTCTGTGGATGTCCTCCGAGCTGCTCGAGTCGATGGGGTGCGGGCTCACCGCGATGGCCACCCACCACCTGGTCGAGGCGCGCATCCTCACCCAGCAGGAGCACGACGGCACGCTCTGGCTCGACCTGGGCCGGTCGACCCGGCACGCGTTGAGCAACGCGCTGACCGCCACCCTGCGCGGCACCGGCGGCGGCAACGTCTACGGCCGGGCCCTCGTCGACGGCGCCGAACTGACCCCCGACCAGCTCGACGAACCGGTCGCCGAGGCAATGTTCGCCCTGGTCATGGCGGTGCTGACGCAGCGGCAACGGCACCCGGCCAACGCCGACCGGCACGTCATGAAAGGCATCGACCGGGCAATCGGCTGCCTCGACGAGACCGTGGGCGGGTATCCCCGGCTGCGGGAGACGCTGACCAAGCTCGCCGCCGCGCACTCCGGCGACGCGGCGTTCAGCCCGGTGCTGCTGGAGGCCGCGACCACGCCGTCCGCCGCCGACCCGGTCGGCACGCCGGCCGACGCCGAGTCACCGTCGGACGGTGGGGAGACCCGCTCCGAGCGGCCGGTGCGCGCCTCCGGTTATCCAGTGGTCGCCGGTGCCGCCCAGCTCAACCAGGCGATGCGGGCCACCGGGCAGACCCAGCAGGTACGCGAAGCGTTCGTGGCCGCCGCCGACGCCGTCGCGGAGGCGATCGGGCAGGCCGACCGGGACGCGTTGTCACACCGGTTACTGAAGTCGATCGACACCGCGCTGTTCATCGGTGGCCGTCGGCTGCGGGCGGGGACCAGCCTGCTGCCGGCCCGGGAGCGGGCCGCGCCGGTGCTGGCCGAGTGCGCCCGGGCGGCCGGCGGCAGCCGACCCGACCTGATCAACGTGGCCATCTCCTGGCTGCTCAACACCGTCGACCTCCAGCTGACCTCGGGGCGGGTCACCGACTCGCAGGCCGCGCTCGGCACCGCCTTCGCCCTGTTCGACCTGATGCCCGAACCGGTCACCCTGCGGGACCGGTTCGCGGTGTTGCAGATGCGCCACCGGCTGCTGTGCGGCCGGGCCCGGGGGCAGCACCGCCTGGCCGACCGGGTGACGACCCTGTCCGAGGCGACGGCCGCGGTCGAGGAGGGACTGGCCCTGTCCGCGTCGGACAGCGACCGGGGTCTGTGGAGCATGCGGCTGTGCGGGGTGGCGACGCTGCTGGTCGCCGAGCAGCCGACCTTCGCCGACCAGTCGGCGACGGGCCGGCGGGTCGTCGAGGCGCTGACGTCGTCGTGGGGTTCGCCGGGCCGGTGGCCGAGCGACACCCGGATGTACGTGTGGCGGCTGCTGCACGCCGTGCACCGCGGCGACCCGGACGTGGTCAGCCAACTGGAGGCGGCGAAGCAGACGATGGCCCTGGTGCTGACCGCCGGGGAGTTCGCGCTGTTGCCGGGCATCGAGGCGGAGGTGCACCTGTTCGTCGCGCACTGCCTGCGCCGCAACAACCGGTTCGGTGACGCGACGACCGAGGCCGAGACCGCCCTGGAGTGCGCCAGACGGGCGCACGGCGACCAGCCGGGCGCCCAGTCGCTGCTGCGTGAGCTGCGCATCCAACGCGAGTTGGGGGGTTGGCGGGCCGAGGTGGACACGCCGGCACGCGGCGACGCACCCCGTACCCGGGTCCGGGACCAGAAGCTGTTGCGTCGGATCCGGGAGGTGCAGTCCTGGCTGGCCGACCAGGAGCACACCACCTGGCACCACGCGGTGCTCGACCTGTGGTGCCACCGGGCCCGGTGGAGCAACGAGGGCAACCTGCTGGCCGCCTCCACCCCGGAGGGGCGCGACGTCAGCAGCATCCCGCATCAGGAACGGCTGACCAACATCGGTCGGCTCTACCGGGTGCGCCGGGACAAGCTCGACGGTCACCTGCGGCGGTTCAGCCACTCCATCGAGCTGTTGCAGATGGAGGTGGGGCTGGAGCGGCAGTACCGGCGGTGGCTGGGGGTGCTGGAGACCTACCGGGACGAGCAGGGGGTGACCCGACGCAACGACGTCGACAACAGCGCGGTGTGGGATCTCATCCGGGCCGCCGAGCAGCGTTGGCCGGACCACCCGGGGGTGCTGGAGGTCCGGGCGGAGTTCCACCGCTACATCTGGGAGTACCGGCGGGCGATCGAGGCCTACCGACGGTTGACCGTCACCGCCCCCGACGGTCGGGGACGGTTGCGGCACGGGCTGGCCATGGTGGAGGCGGTGGTCGGTTACGCCCAGTTCTCCTGGCCCCGCAACGATCCCGACCCCCGTCCGCTGCTGGTCGAGGCGGGTGAGCTGCTCGCCGCCGAGGAACGGGAGGGGCCGTTCCTGGAGCAGTTGGTGATCCTGCGTACCCGGGTCGACCTGGAGCTGGCCCGGGAGATCGACTGGGCCGACGTCGAGAAGGTCGCCGGCGAGATCATGAGCAGCGACGGCTACACCGCCGGTGTCGCGGCGATGCTCAACCGGCGGTGGAGCGGCGACGCCGTGGTCACCAGCCTCGCCGATCCCGGGGTGTGGCGGATCGCCGAGGGCAGCCGGTTCGCCGACCAGCTGCACCAGCTCTTCGACACCTCCCCCCGGGTGCATCCGCTGGCCGACCGGGAGGTGACCGACGAGGCCCACTCGACGATCGCCGACTTCCTGCGGGAGAACTTCACCGAGGTCCAGCTCCTGCGTGGCCTCGGTGCGGTCTACCTGCGGATGGCCGAGCTGCACCGGCAGCCCGAGCAGGCCGGCCGGGCCTTCCACTTCTTCGACGGGTGCCGGGTCTTCCAGCAGGTCCACCTCGCCGGCCGGGTCACCCCGGTCACCCGGTTCCTGATGGCCCGGGCGATCCTGCTGGCCGCGGAGCTGACCCAGTCCGCCGACCCGATCGAGGGCCCGTGCCCGTGGGAGGGCAAGAGCTGGCTGGAGTACGCCGACCGGCTCCTGCAGTCGTGCAAGGACGAGTCGGTGGGTGAGTTCGGCAAGCAGTGCAGCCACTTCCGGAAGGTGACCACCGAGCTGCTGCGGAGCATCCGGTACCGGCAGGGGATGGAGAAGATGCGCAACCTGCGCCGTCCCCGGTGACCGGTGCCCGCCCCGGACAGGGTGGTCAGCCGGCGGGTCGGGTCGACCCCCGGTCGACGCCGACCGGTGCGCCGGGCGACCGGCGGGCACAGGCCAGCGCGGCGAGCACCGCACCGACCGCGAGGCCGGCCAGCCCGGTCCAGAGCGCCGGGTCGGCCCGCACTCCGCCGGGCAGCTGCCGGACCAGCACGAAGCCGCCCATGACCAGCACGAACCAGCCGAACGACCGGCCCAGCACGTCGGCCGGCACCCGGCTGGTGAGCAGCCCGCCGAGCAGGCTGCCGAGCACGGCGGCCACGGTGACGGCGGCCGCCAGCGGCCAGTTGATGTCGACGGTCCAGAGGTAGCCGGCGAGGCCGGCGAACGACTTCATCGCGATGACCAGCAGCGAGGTGCCGATCGCGACCGGCACGGGCAGGCCGCCGAGCAGGGCCAGCGCCGGCACCACGAGGAATCCCCCGCCCGCCCCGACGAGGCCGGTGGCCAGCCCGACCACCGCCCCGTCGGCGAGCACCCGGGCCAGGGGCAGCTCGCGCGGCCCGGCCGCCTCCCCGGTGGTGCGTCGACCCCGGATCATGGCGGCGGCGGTGGCCAGCATCAGCACCGCGAAACCGGTGAGCAGGAGCGTCGGCGGGAGGTGACCGGAAAGCCGCCCACCGGCGTACGCCCCGGCCATGCCGGCGAGCCCGAACACCAGCCCGGTACGCCAACGGACCCGGTGCGCCCGGGCGTGCGGCAGCACCCCGACGAGGCTGGTGACACCGACGACGAGCAGGGAGGTGGCGATGGCCTCCCGTACCGGCAGGTCGGCGACGTAGACCAGCAGCGGCACGGCCAGGATGGAACCGCCGCCGCCCAGCAGGCCGAGGCTGACCCCGATCAGCACGGCCAACCCGACGGTCAGCGGCAGGGTGGCGCTCACCCCTGCCGTCCGGTGTCACCGCGCAGCTGGGCGACGACACCGTCCAGGTCGCATCCGGCACCCCGGTTGTACGGCAGCCGGCCCAGCAGCATGCCCATGGCACAGGTGTCGGTGAGGGCGGCGACGGTGAGCCCGCCGCCGATCAGCGCGGCGACCCACTTCAGGCCCGGCACCAGCACCGAACCGAGGACGCTGACCAGCACGATCGACCCGGCGACGAGGCGTACCTGCCGTTCCAGGTCCCAGCGCGGGGTGCCCCGCCGGACCGGTGCGGAGGTCTTCTCCCAGGCGAGCATGCCGCCGTCGAGGACCCGCAGGTGGGGTAGCCCGGCGGCGGCGAGCGCCTGACCGGCCTGGCCGGCCCGTGCGCCGGAGCGGCAGACCAGCACCACCTCCTCGTCGAGGTGTCGTCGTAGTTCGTCGCGGTGCTCGCGGAGCAGGTCGAGCGGAACGTTGTAGGCGCCGGGAATGTGCGCGGTCTCGAACTCGGCCGGCGTGCGGACGTCCAGCAGCCGGGGTGCCCGGCCGGAGTCGACCAGGGCACGCAGGGTGTCGGTGTCGACGGTGGCCTCGCGGGTGGGGTCGGTGGGGTCCATCTCTCCTCGTTTCGGGTTCGCCGGGGTCTCAGGCGGGGGTGGTGAGGGTGAGGCCGGCGGGCGCGGCCCGGTCGAACCGGTCGTCGACGACGACCACCGTCCGGCCGGCGTTGGCCAGCAGGGACGCGGCGGCGCTGGCCCGGTAGCCGGAGCCGCAGTGCACCCAGATCGCGCCGGGGGGAATCTCGGCGAGCCGCGCCGACAGTTCGGGCAGCGGGACGTGTACGGCGTCGGTGAGGTGCCCGGCCGTCCACTCGTTGGTCATCCGCACGTCCAGGACGACCTGCGGGGCGGGCAGCCCGGCGGGCGGCTTCCCGACGCGGGCGGCGGCCAGGGCCGCGAAGTCGGCGACGGGCTGCTCGCGGAGCTGTCCGGGGTCGGCGGCCCACCGCTCGGGGCCACCGGTGGCCTGGGCGGCAGGCCGGTCGATGCCGATGCGGGCCAGTTCCCGCTGGGCCTCGGCGACCTGTTCCGGGGTCTCGGCGAGCAGGGTGAGCGGGGTGCCCCAGTCGATCAGCCAGCCGAGCCAGGTGGACATCGGCCCGTCGAGGCCGAGGCTGACCGTGCCGGCCAGGTGCGCGGCGGCGTACGCCTTGCGGTGCCGCAGGTCGACCACCCACTGCCCGGCGGCGATCCGTTCGCGCAGTTGCCCGGCGTCGGCGCGGGTCGCCGGGGTGAGGTCGATCGGCGGCGCACCGGCGGCGTTGATGGCCCCCATGTGCGCGTAGTACGCCGGGTGGGCGTCCAGGCCGGCGAGGATGTCGGTGACGAAGTCGTCGGCGGCGAGCCGGAGCACCGGGTTGACCTGCCGTTCCCGGCCGATGGTGGAGTCGGGGGCGTCGGCCTGGGTGGCGGAGCAGAAGCTGCCGAAGCCGTGGGTGGGCCAGACCTGGGTGCCGTCGGGCAGCAGGTCGGCCAGCCGTCGGGCGGAGGTGTGCTGGCGGTGGGCGAGTTCGTGGGCGTGCTGCTGGCCGAGCAGGTCGGTGCGGCCGGTGGTGCCGAACAGCAGGGAGCCGCCGGTGAACACGCCGACCGGCTGCCAGCCGTCGTCGGTGACGGTGTCCAGGACGTACGACAGGTGGTGGAAGGTGTGGCCGGGGGTGGCGACCACCCGCAGCCGCAGGGTGTCCGACACGGGCACCTCGTCGCCGTCGTCGACCGGGGTCCGGGGGAATCCGACCTGGTCGGCGGCGGCCACCAGGTATTCGGCCCCGGTGAGCCGGGCGAGTTCCCGGCCGCCGGAGACGTAGTCGTTGTGCAGGTGGGTCTCCACCACGTGGGTGATCCGGACGTCGCGCTGGCCGGCCAGGCGCAGGATGCGGTCGACGTCGCGCTGCGGGTCGACCACGACCGCCACCCGGCCGTCGGAGGCCAGGTAGCTGCGGTCGCCGAGGGAGGACGTGCTGAGCACCGTCACCTCAACAGTCATGACAAACCTCTCTTTTCACTTATACCCCTGGGGGTATGTAACGGACAGCCGGGTGTTCGTGTTCCGGGGTACGGAGTACCCGCCCGGAGCGCGCTCAGGCGGGCCGGGCGGGGTGCCGTTCGCGGGTCAGGCCAGCGCCAGGAAGAGCTTCTCCAGCTCGGCCTCGGTCATCTCGGGAGTCTCACCGCGCCCACGCGCCGCGTCGCAGTGCCGCATCCCGGAGGCGATGATCTTGAAGCCGGCCCGGTCGATGGCCTTGGAGACCGCCGCGAGCTGGGTCAACGCCTCCCGGCAGTCCTCGCCGTTCTCCATCATCTCGATCACGGCGTTGAGCTGACCCCGGGCTCGCTTGAGCCGGGTCAACGCGTCGCCGGTCATCTCCGGTCGCAGTTTCACGGTGCACCTCCTGCCACCAACATACCCCCGGGGGTACCCGAACCGCCACCCGCCCGCAACGGCCGCGTCGGCCCGCCCCGGGGAGAGGGCGGGCCGACGCGAGGGGGTGCGGGTCAGTGCCGACGTCGGCCGTACGTGCCGGCGAGAACGGCGACGCCGACGGCCGCGAAGGCCACCTGGAGGAACAGCTCGATCCAGTCGATACCCCGGGTGTCGTCCACCCCGAGCGCGCCGGCGAGCAGGGTGCCGAGGATCGCGGCCACCACGCCGATGGCCAGGGTCAGCAGGATCGAGATCTTCTGCTTCCCGGGCACCACGAGGCGACCCAGGGCACCGATGATCAGACCGATGATGATGGCGGTGAAGAAGCCCTGTACTTCCACGTGTGTCGTCCCTCCGCGAGTCGCTGTCGATCTGGACTCTGCCCCGGGTGGGCGGGCGGTGAAACCACGACGGGACGCCACGGACCAAATGTCACGCGACTGTCATGCGCTCGCGTGGGGACCGTCATCCGAACGCCGCGCCGATCCCCGGAAGGTCCGTTCCAACAGATCGAACAACGCCGTCCAGTGCCGCTCGGCGGCCTGTTCGTCGTACATGGCGGTGTCGGCCATCGTGAAGCCGTGCGGGGCTCCGGCGTACACCTCGGAGCGGTAGGCGACCCCGGCGGCGTCGAGCGCCCCCTCCAGCGCCGCGATGTCGTCGGCGGTCATCGAATCGTCCCGGTCGGCGTGGGCGAAGTACAGCTCACCGGTGACCGTGCCGACTCCCCGGTGCGGGCTGTCCGGCGCGTCGGTGACGACCCGGCCGGCGTGGAAGCTGGCCAGCGCCGCGATCCGGTCCGGGTGCGCCTCGATCGCCCGCAACGCGTTGGTACCACCCATGCAGTACCCCACGATCGCCACCGGCCCGGCCGCGACGTCGTCGCGGGCGGCGAGGAAGTCCAGGTAGGCCCCGGCGTCCCGGGCCACCAGCTCCGGGGTGAGCGCGGTGATCAGCGGCACGATCCGGCCGAACAGCTCGCCGCGCCGCTGCGGATCGGCCAGATCGGCGAGGTCGACGCGCGGCATCGGACCGGCACGGTGGAACAGGTTCGGCACCAGCACCAGGTAACCCCGCGCGGCGATCCGCTCGGCCATCTCGGCGAGCCGGGGACGCAACCCGAAGGCGTCCATGAAGAACAGCACCGCCGGGAACGGCCCGTCCCCGTCCGGCCGGGCCAGGTACGCCTCGGCCGCGCCGTCACTGGTCGGAACCTCCACCGTCGTCGTGCCCGCCATGGTGTCTCCTCACCCGGGTGCCGGCGCACCCACCGCGGGAACGCTACCCGGTGCGCGAACAGCCGACGGAACACAGCACGGCGTCCCCGCGACGGACGGGGTGCCCGGCGGGGTGGCCCGGCGACGGACGGGGGTGACCGGCGGCAGCAGCCCGGCGACGGACGGGTGACCGGTACAGCAGCGCGGCGACGGACGGGTGACCGCAGGCCAGCGACCCGCGTGGGTGGCGTCGGCGGCCCGACTGCGGTCGGCAAACCGCCAGGTGGACGGCGTGCCGGGCCGGAGTTGTCACGGATCGGGGGTCTGCCCGGTCGTTGGTGGTGCAGGGGCGGTGGGACCGCCACGGGCAGACAGGGAGTGGACCGACCATGAAGATCGTCGTCATCGGGGGTAGCGGACTGATCGGCAGCAGGCTGGTGGCGCTGCTCGGGCAGCAGGGCCACGACACGGTGGCCGCCTCCCCCCGTACCGGGGTGGACACGCTCACCGGCGCGGGGGTGGCCGAGGCGCTCGACGGCGCCGACGTCGTGGTGGACGTGTCGAACTCGCCGTCGTTCGAGGAGACCGCCGTCCTGACGTTCTTCGAGACGTCCACCCGTACCCTGCTGGAGGCGGAGGCGAAGGCCGGCGTACGGCACCACGTGGCGCTGTCGATCGTCGGCGCCGACCGCATCCGGGACAGCGGCTACATGCGGGCCAAGGTGGCGCAGGAGGCGCTGATCGCCGGGGCGGACATCCCGTGGACGGTGGTGCGCGCCACCCAGTTCTTCGAGTTCGTGCCGGCCATCGTCGAGTCCGCCGTGGCGGGCGACGAGGTACGCCTGCCGCCCGCGCTGATCCAGCCGATCGCCGCCGACGACGTGGTGACGGCGCTGGCCGAGATCGCGGCCGGCGCACCGGTCGACGGGATCGTGGAGCTGGCCGGGCCGCAGCGGTTGCGCCTGGACGAGCTGGGCCGGCAGACGCTGACCGCCGCCGGTGACCCCCGGCCGGTGGTCACCGACCCGCAGGGGCGCTACTTCGGGGCGTTGCTGGCGGAGCAGTCGCTGGTCCCGCTCGGCGACGCCGCCCGTACCGGTGGCACCCGGTTGGCGCAGTGGCGCGCACGCTGACCCGTTGCGGGGGCCCGGCGTCGGGTGACGTCGGGCCCCCGCGGCGTACCGCCTACGGTGGGTCCATGACGACCGGGGCCGCCGCCGACGAGCCACCGGCCGTCGCACCGGCCGACCTGGCCGCGTTCCTCGACGTGCGGCCGAGGCTGTTCGGGCTGGCCTACCGGATGCTGGGCAGCGTCGTCGAAGCCGAGGACGTGGTGCAGGAGGCGTGGCTGCGCTGGCAGGGCACCGACCGCAGCGGGGTACGCAACCCGGCGGCCTTCCTCACCACGACCACCACCCGGCTGGCGGTGAACGCGGCCACCTCCGCCCGCGCCACCCGGGAGACGTACGTGGGGCCGTGGTTGCCCGAGCCGGTCGACACGAGTGCCGACCCGACCCTCGGTGCGGAACGGGCGGCCGCGTTGGACGTGGCGGTGCTGTTGCTGTTGGAACGGCTGGCTCCCGCCGAACGGGCCGCGTACGTGCTGCGCGAGGCGTTCGACTACCCGTACCGGGAGATCGCCGAGGTGCTCGGCACGTCGGAGCCGAACGCCCGGCAGCTGGCCAGTCGGGCCCGGCGGCACCTCGCCGTGGCGGGGTCCGCGCCCGCCCCGCCGCAGCGACGGCGGCAGCTGACCCGGGCGTTCCTCGGGGCGGCCCGCGACGGCGACCTGACCACGTTGGAACGGTTGCTCACCGCCGACGTGGTGGCCCGTGCCGACGGCGGCGGCCGGGTACACGCGGCCCGCTTGGACGTGTGCGGGGTGGCCCGGGTGACGAACTTCCTGGACAACGTGCGACGCAAGTACTGGCGGGCGACGACGGTCGACCTGGTCGAGGTCAACGGCGGCCCGGCAGTGCTGGTCGCCACCGACCGCCCGGTCACCCTGATCACGGTGGACACCTCGGCCCGGGGCATCGAACGGCTCCTGCTGGTGGTCAACCCGGACAAGCTGGGTCGGCTGCCGGCCCGACGCTGACCGGCGATTTCCGCCACCGTTCACGCAACGACCGGTAGACCGACCATTCGACTTCCGTCTATACATGTGGCAACGGAGCATCTGACCGGACGGAGCACCCATGAACCGACGCCTGCGTGCCGCCGCGACCATCCCCACCGCGGTCCTCGCCGCCACGCTCGGCCTCGCCCACCCCGCCGAGGCCGCCGGCTACTCCGCCCCGCTGACCACCGCCGTCGCCGGCCTGCCCGTCGCCGCCGAGAACCGCACCGGCTACAGCCGCGACCTCTTCCCGCACTGGATCGACGCCGACGGCGACGGCTGCACCACCCGCAACGAGGTGCTGCTCGCCGAGGCGGTCAGCGCGCCCACCGTCACCGGCACCTGCACACTGACCGGAGGACGCTGGTACTCCTACTACGACGACGCCTCCTGGACCGCCACCGGTGACCTCGACATCGACCACATGGTGCCGTTGGCCGAGGCGTGGGACTCCGGCGCGCGCACCTGGAGCACCAGCCGCCGCCAGGCGTACGCCAACGATCTCGGCGACAGCCGCCCGCTGGCCGCCGTCACCGACAACGTCAACCAGTCCAAGGGCGACCAGGACCCGGCCAGCTGGCTGCCGCCGTACGCCGCCGCCCGGTGCCGGTACATCACCGAATGGGTGGCCACCAAGATCCGCTGGCGGCTCACCGTGGACAGCGTCGAGAGGAGCGCCCTGACCAGCCTGGCCGGCGGCTGCCCCAACGCCACCGTCTCGGTCACCTACGCGTACTGAGCGACCCCGTCGCCCCGCGCCCCCCGACGCCGCCCCGACGCGGACGTGCAACGCCGGGGCCAGCGAACCGGGTGACCGTGACCCCGGCGGTGGTCCGGGGGAGATCCGTGCCGTCTGCTCCCTCTGCCGGGACCGGATCACACGTCGGTGATCCGCAGGCCCGCGTGGGCGCGGTAGCGCCGGTTGACCGAGATGAGGTTGGCGGTGAACGCCTCGACCTGGTACGCGTTGCGCAGCCGCCCGCCATACACGCCCCGTACCCCCGGGATGGTGTCGGCGAGCGCCCGGACCAGGTCGGTGGCCTCCCGGTCGTCGCCGAGCACCAGCACGTCGGTGTCGACCGTGTCGAGATCCGGGTCCTCCAGGAGTACGGCGGAGACGTGGTGGAACGCGGCGACGACCCGCGACCCGGTGAGGATCGCGGCGGCCTGCTGGGCGGCGGAGCCCTCCGGGACGGGCAGGGCATAGGCACCCTGCTTGTCGAAGCCCAGCGGGTTCACGCAGTCCACGACGATCTTCCCGGCCAGCGCCGGGGCGAGCGTGGTGAGCAGTTCGGCATGCCCGTCCCACGGCACCGCGACCACCACGATGTCGGCCTGCGCGGCGGCGTCGGCGTTCGACCCGCCCCGGACCCGGCCGGGCAACCCGGCGGCCGTCTGCGCGGCCCGCCCGGCGTCCCGCGACCCCAGCACGACGTCCAACCCGGCCGCCCCGAAGCGCCGGGCCAACCCCCGCCCCTGCGGCCCGGTCCCGCCGAGCACGCCGACGGTACGGTCCCGCAGCTCGTCACTCACACTCACGTACGTCTCCTTCTCGTCCCACCGCCCCCCCGATCTCCGTCCCGCCGGCCTCCCTCCCGTCCCACGCCCTACCCCGCCGTCGCGGTGATCAAGAGATTTGCGTCAGTTGATCAAGAGGTTTACGTCATCGTGGAGATCATTCCTGACGCTTTTCTCTTGATCACCGGAGCAGGGGCGGGTGGGGGGTGGGGCGGGGTGGGTTTGGGTTTGGGTTTGGGGGTGGGTCAGGGGTGGGGTTGGTAGAGGGTCAGGGGGGTGCCGGTGGGGTCGGTGACCAGGGCCCGGCGTTCGTGGGGGCCGGTCACCGGGTCGGTGGCGGTGGCGCCGGCGGCGATCAGGTCGGCCAGGCAGGCGTCGAGGTCGTCGACCTGGATGCTGAGCACGGTGCGGCCGGCGACGGGTTGCTGGGTGGCGTCGGCGAGGCCGATGGTGACCGTGCCGTCGGTGACGGCGGCGTACCGGTCGCCGTCGCGGAACTTCACGGTCAACCCGAGCGCGGTGTAGAAGGCGAGTTGGGCGTCCAGGTCGTCGGCGGGGACGATCACGTGACCGATCCTCATGGACGGAACCTCGGCATGACCTCGCGGGCGAACCGCTCGACGATCTCCATCGACCGATCGATCGGCAGGCCGAGCCACTGGGCCCGGAACACGAAGTGGTTGTAGCCGGCGTCGGCGAAATCCTGGATCTTGGCGGCGATGTCGTCGGGCGAGCCGAAGAAGAGCGCCTTCTCCTTGATCGCGTCCCACTGCGACTCGAAGAAGTCCATGCCGTACTGGACGTACTCGCCGTAGGAGCGTTTCACCGCGTCACCGGCGACGGCGAACGCGGCGTCGGCGGAGTCGGCCACGCACAGGTCCCGGTGGATCGGGAAGACCGCGTCCCGTTCGTCGAAACCGGCGGCCCGTCGCTGCTCGCGGTAGTCGGCCAGGTTGCCGACGGCCCAGTTGCGGCGCACGTTGGACGGGGCCAGCCAGGGCAGCCCCTGCCGGGCGATCCGGGCGATGCCGGTCGGGCCGTTGGCGCCCACCCAGACCGGTGGGTGCGGGCGCTGCACCGGCAGCACGCTGCACCGCACCCCGTCCAGGGTGAAGTGCTTGCCCTCGTGGTGCACCGGCTCCCCGGTCCACAACTGCTGCATCACGGCGAGGGCCTCGTTCATCCGCGACACCCGGGTACGCCGTTCGATACCGAACGACGTGAACTCGGCGTCCCGGTAGCCCGACCCGATGCCCAGGACGAACCGGCCGCCGGACATCTGGTCGATGGTGGCGATCTCCTCGGCCCAGTGCACCGGGTGGCCCAGTGGCAGGATGAGGATGCCGGTGCCGAGTTGCATCGTCCCGGAGTGGTCGATGAGCCGGCTCAGCAGCGGCAGCGGCTGCGGCGTGCTCAGCGACGACAGGTAGTGGTGGATGCCGAAGACCGAGTCGTAGCCCAGGTCGCGGACGTGCTGGACGTACTCGACGGTCTCACCGACGCGCCGGCCCAGGTCGTCGCCGGGGGCGTACTGGTGGTCGAGCAGGATGCCGAACTTCACGCCGTCGCCTACTCTTCCCGCGACCGGCTGTCGCTGAGCCGGAAGTACGGGGCGACGAGCCGGTCCCGGTCGGCCAGCGCCTGCCCGATGCCCTTCTCCCGGCGCTCCTTGAGGAAGTTCCAGTCCCCCTCGGCGAAGCTGACGTTGGTGGCCCAGCCGTGCCCGACCCAACCCGTCATCGCCCCGAGACCCTTGCCCCGGGCCTCCATCACCACCTGCATCATCGACTTGCCCATCATCAGCGAGTCCAGCGGCATCACCGCGATCGCGTCGGCGTAGTCGTCGACCCAACGTTGCAGGTCCTCACGGGGTACGACCTTGGTGACCAGGCCCTTGCGTTCGCCCTCCTCGGCACCGATCGCCCGCATGGTGAGCATGACGTCCTTCATCGTGGTCAGGCCGACCTTCTCGATCCAGTGGTACATGTCCTGCGGGGCGGGCCCCAGGTAGCGGAACGC
This sequence comes from Micromonospora sp. NPDC049081, assembly GCF_040648835.1. Taxonomy (NCBI): domain Bacteria; kingdom Bacillati; phylum Actinomycetota; class Actinomycetes; order Micromonosporales; family Micromonosporaceae; genus Micromonospora; species Micromonospora sp. NPDC049081. The sequence goes on from NZ_JBEZEK010000007.1 coordinate 179,417, forward strand.
CGGGTGGGTGAACCGGGCGTCCGGGGAGGCGATGACGATGTCGGCCGACAACGCGATCTGGAAGTGCCCGCCGTAGCAGTAGCCCTGCACCTGGCAGATGGTCGCCTTGAGCGATTCGATGATCGGCCGGGTGAAGCCGGAGCTGAGCACGTTGCGGTCGGGCAGGATGCGCTGCCGCTGGGCGGGTCGCCGCCGGGACGCCTTGTCGGTGCCGGTCTTGTAGCCGATGTAGTGGCCGAGTTCGGCGGCGTCGGCGCCCGTGCCGAAGTGCTCCCCCTCCCCCGTGAACACGATGACCTTGACCCGGTCGTCGGTCTCGGCCTCCTTCACCAGGTCGCCGACGCGTTCGAAGGCGGCCACCGGGATGGCGTTGAGTCGCTCCGGGCGGTCGAAGGTGATGGTGGCGACGGCCCGCTCCTCGTCGACGTCGTAGCGGACGTACTTCGCCAGGACCTCGGGGTCGACCTCCATGTTCTCGACGTCCCACTGGCTTTCCAGCAGCTCGGCTTCGGTCTTCTTCACGGCGGGTTCCTTAGGTCAGGTGGTACGGAAGGCGGGGATCACTTCGGTGGCGAACAGCCGCAGCGAGGCGCGGAGCTTGTCGGTCGGCATCCCGAGCCACCCGGGACGGAAGATCAGGTGGTCGAAGCCCAGGTCCCGCAGCGCGCTGATCCGCTCGACGAGGAATTCGGGCGAGCCCAGCAGCAGCGTGTTGCGGACCAGTTCGTCGAAGCGGTCCCGCTGCCAGCGCAGCGCCGGGTACTCGGCGTACGTCGAGTACTCGACCCGGGCGTGCGGCAGCGCCTCCGCGACGGCCTGTTCGGTGCTCGGCGCGCAGTACAGCTCCACGCCGACGGGCCGCTGTACCGTCGCCGGGTCCCGCCCGTACTCGGCCAGCGCCTCGTTGTAGACGGCCAGGTGTTCGGGCAGGAACCGGCGGCTCGGGGAGTTGCCCGGGGCGTACCAGGCGTCGCCGAGCCGGGCGGCCCGCCGGACCGCCTTCTTGCCGCCGGCGCCGATCCAGATCGGTGGGCCGCCCGGGGTCAGCGGCGGGATGCCGATGGTGGCGTCGACCTGCGGATAGAACTCCCCGTCGTGGGTGACCGGCTTTCCGGTCCACAGCGCCCGGATCAGCCGCAGGCTCTCGTCGAAGCGGCGGAACCGGGTTTCCGGGTCGACGCCGAAGGCGGCGAACTCGTTGTCCCGGTAGCCCGCACCGACGCCGAGGACCACCCGCCCGCCGGAGAGGTGGTCCAGGGTGGCGAACTCCTCGGCGACGTGCACCGGGTGGAACATCGGCAGCAGCAGGATGCCGGTGCCGAGCAGCATGTCCCCCGAGCGCGGGATCAGGCTCGCCAGCATCGAGATCGGCTGCGGGGTGGCCAGGTTGGACTGGAAGTGGTTGATCGTCCACACCGAGTCGTAGCCCAGCTCCGCGGCCAGTTCGACAGTGCCGAACAGGTCGTCGAGGTGCCTGCGGAGGTCGTCGCCGGGTGGGTACTGGTGCGACGCCATGATGCCGAACCTCATCGGCTCCCCCTAGCTGTCGGTCGGCTGGTCCGGCCGTCGTCCGGCCGGGACACCGCCACGGAGGCGATGCTGTCCGCCGCCGGTGCGGCGGCCGCCGCGCGGTCGGCGTCGGTCGGGTCGGGCGACGGCACCGTCGCCCCGGCCCCGGCCGGCTGCGCCGCCGGGTCCGCCACGCGGCTGATCTTGCCGGTGGCGCTGCGTTCCAGGGCCGGCACGAACTCGATGCGCCGGGGGGCCTTGAAGTGGGCCAGCCGCTCCCGGGCGTACGCGACGAGCCGCGCGGAAAGGTCGGTGTCGTCGACCGTGCCGTCGGTGGCCCGGACCACCAGCGCCACCGGGATCTCACCCAGCCGGTCGTCCGGGCGGCCGAGCACCCGGACGTCGCGCACCAGCGGATGGGCCCGCAGTTCGTCCTCGATCTCCTCGGGCCAGACCTGGAAACCCCCGCACTTGATCATGTCCCGTTTGCGGCCGACCAGGAAGAGCACCCCGTCGGCGTCGACGTAGCCCATGTCGCCGGTGTGCACCCACCCGTCGCGGACCAGCTCGGCCGAGGCGGCGTCGTCGTCGACGTACCCTCGGGTCAGGGCGGAGCGGACCACCACCTCACCCTGCGCGCCGGACGGCAGCGCGGTGCCGGTGTCGTCGCGGATCTCCAACTCGACGCCCGGGTAGACCCGGCCGGCGGAGCCGGGCTTCCACCGGCCGGCCTTCATGTCCCGGCCGGTCCAGCCGGCGATGTGCCCGGCCTCGGTCGAGCCGTAGTTGACCAGGATGGGCACCCGGTAGCGCTCCTCGAACGCGCGCCGCACCGGCCAGGAGATCGCCTGCCCGGCCACCAGGACCGACTTGACCCCGGTGAACGGCAGGTCCCGGTCGGCGTGCACGATGTCGAAGACCATGGTGGGCAGCAGGAAGAGGTTGTCGAACCCGAACCGCGCCATGAGGTCGGCGAGCCGGTCGACGCCGAAGCGTTCCCAGACCACCGCCGGCCGGCCGACGAAGTACGCGAACAGCAGCGCGTGCTGGCCGCCACTGTGGAACAGCGGCAGGGCGATGAGGTTCGGCCTGGCGTCCGGCGCGGCGGTGCCCTCGGCCCCGGTGCCGGTGGTGACCCGGGCCAGCCGCATCAGCGACTCCCGCGTCCCGCCGTGGGTGACGCTGACCGCCTTCGGTCGTCCGGTCGTGCCGCCGGTGAACAGGATGCACGCCTCGGCCTCCGGCCCGACCTCGACGCCGGTGACCCGCACCTCCCGCCGCCACGGCAACGCCGGCACCCCGGCCAGCGACGCCGTGACGGAGCGCACCGGGAGACCTGCGGCGACGTCACCCGCCCCGGTGCCGCCGGCGTCGTCGTCCCCGGGGGCGGCCCGGGTGGCGTCTCCGGCGGCAGCCCGGGTGGCGAGGAACGCGGCGACCACGTCGGGGCGACGGTCGTCGACCAGCAGCAGCCGGGGCGCGGTCTTGGCCACCGACTCGGCCAGCTCGGCGGCGTTGTAGAGGCTGCTGACGGTGACCGGCACCGCGCCGATCTTCCAGGCCCCGAAGAGCAGGAACACGATCTCGGGCCCGTTGGTCAGGTAGCAGGCGACCCGGTCGCCGGGGCCGACGCCCTCGGCCCGCAGTGCCGCGGCGACACCCCCGGCGAGCAGGTCGATCTGGTCGAACGTCCACGACCTGCCGTCCTCGCCGTACAGGCCGGGCAGGTCGGCCCGGTCGGCGCACCGGCCCTCCAGGATGCCGACCAGGTTGCCGGCGCTCACCGGGCCACCCTCATTCACCGGGCCACCGGCGCTCACCGGGCCACCGGCGCCCGCTGGACCACCGATGCCCGCTCGACCACCGGCGCTCACCGGGTCACCCCGGGGGCGGTCGCGGCGAGCCTCGGGATGACCTCCGCGCCGAAGCGGGCGAGTTGCTCCATCGCCTCGTCCTGGCCCGCGCCGACGAACTGGTGACGCAGCGAGACCTCGGTGATGCCCAGCTCGCTCTCCCAGCGGCGCAGCTTGGCGACGATCTCGTCGGCCGAGCCGACCAGGCAGTCCTCGGCGAGGTACCGGTCGAGGTCGAGGGACTGGGCGTCGTCCCACGACTTGTAGCCCGCGTACTGGCGTTGCAGGTGCGGACGGACGGCCGCGACGGCCGCCGGGTAGCTGTCGCCGAGGTACGCCTCGCGGCTCATCGGGTACTCCCGGTCCGGGCAGAAGCCGCGCTCGGCGAGGTCGGCCCGGTAGATGCCGAGCAGCCGGGCCAGCTCGGCGTCGTCGCCCTTGGGGCCGATCAGCCATGGGGCGTCCAGCCGGGCGGCGCGGCGGATCGCGGGTTCGGCGAACGCGCCGATCCACAGCGGTGGACCGCCGGGCTGGACCGGGCGCAGCGCCAGGGACGCGCCGGGGACCTCGCCCCAGCTGCCGGCGGCGTCGATCGTCTCGCCGTTCCACAGGGCGCGCAGCATCGGCACGTACTCCCGTAGTCGCCGCAGCCGGTCCTCCCAGGCGACGCCGAAGGCGGTGGTCTCGCGGCGGCGGTAGCCGGCGCCGATGCCGACGGTCAACCGGCCACCGGACAGCAGGTCGAGGGAGGCGAGGTCCTCGGCGAGGGCGACCGGGTTCAGCAGCGGGGCCAGCAGGACCCCGAACCCGATCCGCACCCGGGAGGTGGCGTGGGCGAGGTAGCCGGCGAGCGGGATGGGCTGGACGAACGCCGACCGGGCCAGGTAGTGGTGGCCGAGGTAGACGGCGTGGAAGCCGGCCGCCTCGGCGGCGGCGGCCTGGGCCAGTACGCCGTCGATGCCCTCGGTGGCCGACGCCGACGGGTCGAACTGGGCGCTCAGGAAGCAGCTGATCTTCACCCGGCGACCGCCTCAGGAGTGGCTACCCGCTCGGCGGCGCGGTCCTGGGCCCGGAAGTGCGGGATGACCTTGTCGGCGAACTCCTCCATCGAGCGCAGCGCGGCCTTGCGGTCCAGGGACGGGATCCGCAGCCAGCCGATGTAGTGGTTGATGCCGAGCTGTTCGCGCAGCATCTCGATGGTGTCGATGACGCGCTGGGCGGAGCCGAAGTTGCCGCCGTGGGTCAGCGTCTGCTCCAGGGTCAGCAGTTCGATGTTCTTGGCGACGGCCGCATAGTAGGACCGCTCCTGGGCGATGGCGTCCTCCGAGCCGGGGATGACCTTGCCGACGGACTTGTAGTAGTTCATCGCCGCCTGGGCCGCCGCGCGCAGGCCCTCCTCGCTGTCGCCGCACCAGACCTGTTGCATGAACGGCAGGTCGTAGGTGGAGATGTCGAAGCCGTTGTCCCGCATGCTCTGCCGGTAGAGGGCGAAGTTCTTCTGCATGATGCCCAACGGCGTGAAGTTCGGTGAGGTGATGATCGACTCGCCGACCGCGCCCCGTTCCCGGAAGCTCTCGGGGGAGACCGTGCCCTGCAGGATGGGCGGCCCGCCGGGGGTGAACGGCCTCGGGTAGGTGGTGACGTTGTCGTAGTGGAAGATCTCGCCGTGGTAGGAGAAGTTCTCCTGCGACAGCGCGAGCCGCAGGATATCCAGGGTCTCCTGGTAGCGCTGCTTGGACTCCGCCAGGGGCACCCCGAAGCCGGCGAACTCGGCGGGCTGGTAGCCGCGGCCGACGCCGATGGAGACCCGGCCGCCGCTGAGCACGTCGAGGGCGGCGATGTCCTCGGCCAGCCGCAGCGGGTGGTGCAGCGGGAGGACCAGGACGGCGGTGCCGATGGTGATCTGCCGGGTCCGCTCGGCGACGGCCATGCCGAAGTTCACCGGGCTGCCGAGGATGCCGTACTTCGAGAAGTGGTGCTCGGCGAGCCAGATCGAGTCGAAGCCCAGCTCGTCGGCCAGCTGGATCTCGTCGAGGGTCTCTCGGAGCACCTGGTGGTCCGATGCGCCGTCGGCCACCGGGAACAGGTTCATGATTCCGAACTTCACGGCCTTCTCCTCATTTATTCCGACCAGCCGGTATGTTACTGCCCGGGTTGGTGCCCGGCAAGACTTCCGCAGGTCAGCCCCGCCCGGCCCGACGTGCCCGGATACGCAGTTCCCCGGTCCGTCGCCGGTGCCACGACCCCCGACCGCACCGGGCGTCGAGCACGAACGCCCGGCGCAGGAACAGGTGCGGGTCAGCCTCCATGGTGATGCCCATCCCGCCGTGCACCTGGATGCACCGCTCCGCGGCGAAGACCGCCGCCTGCCCGGCCGCCGCCTTCGCGGCGTGCACCTGGACCCCGGCGTCCGGGCGACCGGTGTCGACCGCCCACGCCGCGTACAGGGTCAGGTCCCACGCCGCCTTGCGGGCGGTCGCCGCCTCGGCCAGCGGGAACGCGACCCCCTGGAACGCGCCGATCACCTGACCGAACTGCCGGCGCGTCCGGGCCTGCTCGGCGGCCAGGTCGATCGCCCCCTGCGCCACCCCGCACAGCTCGGCCGCCACCACCAGCGCGGCCCGCAGCGGGCCGGTTCCGGCGGGCTGTGTCCGCTCGGGTACGGCCACCGTCAGGTCCGACAGCGGCACCGACGGGTCCACCGACTGCCGCGCGCTGGCCCGGACCGGGTCGGCGAACCAGACCCCGTCCGGGCCGAGGGCGACGACGCCGTCGGCCTGCGCCGCGTACGGCACCAGGGTCCGCACCAGCGGGTCCGGCGCCACCCCGTCGGCCCACCCGGAGCTGCCCGGTACGTCGACGGCCAGGGTGAGCACCCGACGGCCGTCGAGCACCTCGTCGGGGAGCGGGCCGGTGCGCCGCTCCTCGCCGCAGAGCAGCTGGACCGCCGCCGCGTGGGCCGGGAACCGGCTCGGCACCAGCCGCCCACCGAGCGCCTCCACGGCAACCAGCAGGTCGATCAGGCCCGACCCGATGCCACCGGCCGGCTCGGGCACCCCGAGCAGCCCGAAGTCCCGCAGCAGCGGACCGTCAGCCGCCGGGGCCCGCCACGGGCCGACCTGCAACTCGCGGGCCGTGCCCCGGTCGGCGTCCGCGAGCGCGCCCACGGTCGCACCGATCTCCCGCTGTTCCTCGGTGAATGTCGCACGCACCAGACCACTCCGCTCAGCGTGAGCGGGGCAGGCGCAGCACCCGCTCCGCGAGAATCGACTTCTGGACTTCCTCCGTGCCGCCCTCGATCGTGTGGGCGCGGGCCCGCAGGTAGCGGCGCATCCGGGCGGCGGCGCCGTCGCCGTCGACCAGCACCCCGCCGGCCTCGTCGAGCTGCACGGCGAGCCGGTTGGCGTGCTGCACCACCCGGGCCCACAGGCTCTTGAGCGCCGAGGTCTCCGGCCCGGGTACGCCGCCGGCCCGGCTCTCGCCCAGCATCCGCATCGACCCGATCCGGACCGCCTCGGCGTCGCACTGCAACGCGCCCACCGCGTCGGCGAACGCGCTGTCGTCGGCCACGCCCCGCTCGACCGCGACGTCGATCAGCCGGTCCACCGCCTGGCGGGCCCACACCCACAGGTTCAGCGCCATGCTGCCGCGTTCGAACGCGAGCGTGGTGAGCGCGACGGTCCAGCCGTTGCCGACCCCGCCGAGCACGTCGTCGTCGGCGACGAACACGTCGTCGAGGAACATCTCGTTGAACTCGGTGTCTCCGTTGATCATCACCAGTGACCGGACGGTGAACCCGTCCATCGGGGCGAGGAAGTAGGTGATGCCCCGGTGCTTCGGCGCGTCGGGGTCGGTGCGCGCCAGCAGCAGGCACTTCGACGCGTTGTGCGCGTTGGACGTCCAGATCTTGGCCCCGTTGATCCGCCAGCCCCCGTCGACCCGGGTCGCCGCCGTGGTCAGGCTGGCCAGGTCCGACCCGGAGCCGGGCTCGCTGAAGCCCTGACACCAGTACTCGTCGCCGCGCAGGATGCCGGGCAGGTGCCGGGCCTGCTGGGCATCGGTGCCGTGCGCGATGATCGTCGGCCCGGCCAGCATCATGCCCACCCCGTTGAGCGGGTACGGGGCACCGCGTACCGCCGCCTCCTCGTTGAAGACGGCCTGCGCCAGCGCGTCCATCCCCCGGCCGCCGTGCGCGACCGGCCAGGACAGCCCGGCCCAGTTGCCGGCGCAGAGCCGGTCCTGCCACACCCGCGACCAGTGCTCCCGCTCGTCCTGGGTCAGCTCCTCCTGGTCGGGCACGTCGGCCAGCGCCCCGTCGAGCCACCTGCCGACCTCGCGCCGGAACGCCAGGTCGGTGTCACTGTCAGCGAAGTCCATGCCCACCTCCCACCTGGTCGTCGATGTCGCCGGTCACGCGCCGGCCTGTCCGGCGCGGGTGAGCCGGGCCTTGTAGAGCTTGCCGTTCGGGTCGCGGGGCAGCGCGTCGCGCACGACATAGGACTGCGGACGCTTCGGCTTGGCCAACCGCTCGGTGAGGTAACGGCGCAGCTCCGCCAGCGCCTCCTCCGGGTCGGGCGCGGTGTCGGCCAGCACGACATGGGCCTGGGGAACCTCGCCGAACTCCGGATCGGGCGTGCCGACGACCCCGACGTCGGCCACCCAGTCGTGGCCGATCAACGCCGCCTCGATCTCGGCCGGGTAGACGTTGACGCCGCCGACCAGGATCAGCTCGGCCGCGCGGCCGGTGATGTAGAGGAACCCGTCGGCGTCGACGTGGCCGACGTCCCAGACGGTCAGCAGGCCGTCGCGGCGCGCGCCGTCGGTCTTGCCGGGATCGTTGTGGTATTCGACCCGGTCGTCGCCCTGGCGCATGTAGACGATGCCGGTCTGCCCGACGGGCACCTCGTTGCCCAGCTCGTCGAGGATGCGCAGGGTGGAGATCGAGGCCGGCCGGCCGACCGTGCCCGGGTGGGCCAGCCACTCGTGGGGTCGCGCGACGGTGGTGCCGACCTCGGTCGAGCCGTAGTACTCGTAGACCACCGGGCCGAACCAGTCGAGGATGCGCTGCTTGACCTCGCGCGGGCAGGGTGCCGCGCCGTGCAGCACGTAGCGCAGCGAGGAGACGTCGTAGCGGTCGCGGACCACCTCGGGCAGCTGCAGCAACCGGTAGAAGTGGGTCGGCACCATGCTGGTGCCGGTGACCCGCCGCTCCTGGACCCGGCGCAGGAAGCCCTCCGGCGTCCAGCCGTCCATCAGCACCATCGTGCCGCCGGCGTGCAGCGCGCCCATCGCCGGGGTGATGTTGGCCGAGTGGTACATCGGGGCCGACACCAGCCAGGACGCGAACGCGTCGCGCTCCATGCCGAACTCCCGGAACAACCAGACGTAGGTCAGCGCGCCGGTGTCCGCGTCGACGCCGCTGAGCGGACGCTTGACCCCCTTGGGCCGGCCGGTGGTGCCGGAGGTGTACATCATCAGCGACCCGGCCGGGGTCTGCGCCGGGCTGGTGGCGGGCATGTCGGCGGTGAGCGCCGAGAGCGGTCGGGCCCGGTCGGTGCGGGGCGTGCCGTCGACGAAGACCTGGATGTCGGGCGCGGCACCGGCGGCGTCGACCACCACGTCCTCGACCCGCTCGGAGCCCACCACCACCCGGGCGGCGCTGTCGGCGAGGATGTAGCCGACCTCGGGCGCGGTGAGGTGGTAGTTGAGGGTGACCAGGTAGAGCCCGGACTGCATCGCCGCGAGATAGAGCGCGACCAGGCCGGGGCTGTTGGTCATCACCGCCGCGACGGTGTCGCCGGGCCGCAGGCCCGCGTGGGTACGCAGCCCGTGCGAGATCCGGTTGACCTCGGCGAACAGGTCACCGTAGGAGATCCGCCGGTCATCGGCGGTCACGATCGCGCACAGGTCCGGTTCCGCGGCTGCCCAGAGCCGGAACCCGGTCCGCTCCTCGCTCATCGGACTCCTTGAGCTAGATTCCGACCATCCGGTATGTTGATGTCCCACAGTAAGGGAGCCTCCCGACGATGTCCAGACCCGCGATCGACGCCCACGCCGCCAGTTGGCGGGCCCGCCAGGTGCCGGTCCCCGCCCAGGTCGTCGACGGTGTCTGGGCCATCCCGGTCCCCCTGCACGGCAGCGCCCTGCGGTCCATCACCGTCTTCCTGATCACCACCGGCGACGGTCCCGTCCTCGTCGACGCCGGCTACGACCACCCGAGCTGCTGGGCGTCGTTCCAACGGTCGCTGGCCGCCATCGGCCAGCGGGTCGACACCATCACGGCGGTCCTGCTCACCCACAACCACCCCGACCACGTCGGGTTCGCCGACCGGGTACGCGCCGCCTCCGGCGCGCGGGTGGTGATGGGCGCGGCCGACGACTTCGCCACCATGCACCGACGGCGCGGCACCTTCCTCCAGCAGGTACGCACCGCACTCGACCTGACCGGCGCCCCGCCCGACGTCGTCGCCGCCATGTACGCCGACGCGGTCGCCGTCGCCGTGCACCGGGAGGACCTGCGGCTCGACGTGGCCGTGGCCGACGACACCGAATTCCGCTTCGGCGACGTGGCCGTCCGCGCCCTGCCCGCTCCCGGGCACACCTACGGCCACACCGTCTACGTCGACTCCCGGGGACTGGTCTTCACCGGTGACACGATGATGGCCGAGGGGCCCACCCAACTCGCCATCGTCAGCCGCCCCGACGACGACCCGGCCGCCGACCTGTTCGGCACGCTGGCCCGCATCGGCGACCTCGGGGCCGCCATCGCCTGCCCCGCCCACCAGTTCCCCTACCGCGACGTCGCCGCCCGCGCGCAGGCCCTCGCCGCGTTCCACCGCGCCGAGGTCGCGACGGTCCGGGGCCTGGCCCGCGACGGTGACACCGCGTGGGACGTCGCCCGGCGGATGACCTGGAAGAAGCCGTGGGACGAGCTGGGCCGGGGCACCCGACGGTTCGCCCTGGTGCACACCCTCGCCCTGCTCCGCCACGCCGCCACCGACAGGTGACGCCGGGGCGGCCCGCCCGACCCGACGACCGGCTCAGTCGCGCCGGGCGTCGTCGTACGTCCAGTCCGGGCGCAGGGTCGAGCGCAGCTCCCGCAGGGAACGCTTGAGCACCTTGCCGGACGGGTTGGTGGGGAACTCCGGCACCAGATAGACCTCCTTGGGCACCTTGAACCGACCCAACCGCTGCCGGGCGTGCGCGATCAGCGCCTCGGGCGTCAACCCCGGCCGGGCCACCACGAACGCGGCCGGCACCTCCTGCCACACCGGGTGCGGGGCGGCCACCACCGAGGCGGCCAGCACCAGCGGGTGGTCGGCCAGCACGTTCTCGATCTCGGCGCTGGACATGTTCTCCCCACCACTGCGGATCATGTCCTTGAGCCGGTCACGGATGTAGAGGTAGCCGTCGGCGTCGAAGCAGCCGATGTCACCGGTGTGGAACCAGCCGTCCCGGAACGCGGCGGCGGTCGCCGCCGGATCGTCGAGGTAGCCGGGGCTCACCTTCGGCCCGCGCGCGACCACCTCACCGGGCACGCCGACCGGCACGTCCGCACCGTCCGGGTCGACCACCCGGACCTGGACCCACGGCACCGGCAGCCCCACCGACCCCTGCTTGGACTCCTGGTGCGCGGCGTCGAGGTAGGTCAGCCCGCTGCACGTCTCGGTGAGGCCGTACCCCTCGATCAGCCGGGCGTTCGGGAACAGCCCCCGGGCCACCCCGAACAGCGCCGAGGTGACCTGCGAGAAGATCAGCCAGCGGACCGACGACAGGTCGGCGGCCGCGGCGGTGGGCTCGCGGCGGACCAGGTCCAGCATGGTCGCCGCGACCACCATGCCGGTGATCCGTTCCGTCTCGATCGCCCGCAGCACCGCCGCCGGCACGAACCGGCGGTGCAGCACCATGGCGCCCCCGACGTGCCAGATACCGAAGCCGGGCAGGTCGGTGCCGCCGACGTGGTAGAGCGGCGCGACGTTGAGGATCCGGTCCGTCGGCCGCAGCCCCAGCTCGACGATCTGGGCGTGCATGTTCCGGTTCACGTTGCCGTGGGTGAGCAGCACCCCCTTGGGCAGGCTGGTGGTGCCGGAGGTGTAGACGATCCGCTGCAGGGCCGCGTCGTCGAGGTCGGCGTCGGCGACCCGCGCGCCCCGGTGCGCCGCGACGAGCGCCCGCACGTCGGTCCAGCCGTCGTCGATCGGCTCCAACGCGAACCGGCGTACCTGCGGCAGGTCGGCGAGGGCGGCGGCGGTGAGCGCGGCGAACTCCGGCACGGTGGCGACCGCCCCGACCCGAGCGTGCGCCAGCAACCGGGCCAGCTCCCCCGCGGTGAGCCGGTAGTTCAGCGGGACCACGACCGCGCCGAGTTTCGCCAGGGCCAGGCAGAGGATGAGGAACTCGGGGACGTTGTCCGCGACGACCGCCACCCGGGCGTCCCGGCGTACCCCCTCGGTAGCCAGACCGGCGGCCAGGGCGTTGACGTCGTCGTCGAGCTGCCGGTGGGTCCACCGGCGGTCGGCGAAGACGAGCGCGTCGGCGTCGGCGAACCGGCGGGCGTTACCGGCCAGCATCGCAGCGAGGTTCGCGGTGCTCACCCGGACACCGCCGCCTCACGCAGCGCCTTCTTCAGCACCTTGCCGGAGTCGTTGCGCGGCAACGACGTCACCAGCTGCACGTGCCGGGGGACCTTGAAGCGGGCCAGTTCGGCCAGGCAGTGCGCGCGCAACTCCTCGGCGGTGGCGCTCGCGCCGCCACGGAGGATGACGAACGCCTTGGGCACCTCGTCCCACTGCGGGTCGGGCACCCCGACCACGGCGACCTCGGCGACGTCGGGGTGCTGGGCGAGGACCCGTTCGATCTCGGCGCTGGCGATGTTCTCCCCACCGGACTTGATCAGGTCGGCCCGGCGGTCGACGAACCACAGGTAGCCGTCGGCGTCGATCCGCCCCACGTCGCCGGTGCGGAACCAGCCGTCGCGCCGGCTGCGCCGGTTGGCCTCGTCGTCGTTCCAGTAGCCGGGCGACACCTTCTCCCCCCGGACGATGATCTCCCCCTCGACGTCCGGGCCGACCGGCCGGAAGTGCTCGTCGACGATGCGGATCTGCACCCCGGGAAACGGTGCCCCGAGCGCGCCCAGCTTGCTCTGCTCGTGGGCGGCGTCGAGGTAACAGACGCCGTTGCACAGCTCGGTCATGCCGAAGGTGTCGATCAGGCGGACGTGCGGCAGCCGGCGCTTCACCTCCTGCCGCACGCTCGGCGCGACCCCGGCGAACAGCAGGTAGCGCAGCGCACCGAGGTCCGGCGGGTCGTCCAGGTCGAGCAGCCCGAACAGGATCTGGGCGGCCAGCACCAGGCCGGTGATCCGCTCCTGCGCGGCGATCCGGGCGATGTCGGTCGGCTTGAACGTCGGGGTGAGCACCATCGTCGCCCCGGCGACGAACGTCGCCAGGCCCGGCGCCTCCAGCCCGCTGACGTGGAACAGCGGCGCGGAGACGAGGATCCGGTCGGCGGCGGTCAACTCCAGTTCGAGGACCTGCGCGAAGTGGTTCGCGGTGAGGTTCCCGCAGGTGTGCACCACCCCCTTGGGGCGGGCGGTGGTGCCCGAGGTGTAGAGCAGCCGGTGCACGTCGGTGGGGCCCTTGTCGGCGTCGGCGACCCGGACGCCCGGCGGCTGACCGGCGAGCAGGTCGGCCAGCCGTCGGGCGTCGCCGACGACCGTGTCGCCGTTGGCGACCAGCGTCCGCAGCCCGGTCGTGGCCGCCAGCCGGGCGGCGTCGGCGGCGAAGTCGTCGTCGTAGAGCAGCCCGGTGACGCCGGCCTGGTCGATGACGTACGCCTGCTCGTTGGCGTGCAGCCGCCAGTTCAGCGGCACCGAGATCGCGCCGAGCCGGCTCAGCGCCAACAACTCGATGACGTAGGTGGCGGTGTTGCGCCCGAGCACCCCGACCAGGTCGCCGTCGGCGATGCCGGCGTCGCGCAGGGCCGCCGCGTGCCGGTCCACGTCGGCGTCCAGCTCGGCGTACGTCCAGCGGGCGGCCCCGTCGACCAGGGCCTCGGCGTCGGCGCGGCGCAACGCCTGGCGACGCAGCGTCTCGGTGAAGTTGCTGCCGCCCATCAGTCGCCGCTCCCCCGCCGCCGGGCCAGGATCTCCTCCCGGGACGGCAGCGACACGAACTCCAGCAGGTTGCCGTCGAGATCGCGGGCGGCGAACGCGGTGATGTACCCGTAGTTGTCCAGCAGCACCCGATTCGGCGCGGACAGGCACTGCGCGCCCAACTCGGTCAGCCGCCGGTGCAGGTCGTCCAGCTCGTCCAGGGGCACCTCGAAGCTGAGCAGGAAGGTGCCCAACTCCAGGTGACCGGCGGTGGCGGTACGGGTCTTCACCCCGTTCCACTCGATGAGTTCGAGCTGGCCGACCCGGCTGGGGCCCTGGAGGTACTGGACCCGGCCGGTGGTGCCGGCGGGCAACCCCAGCGACACCTCGATCCCCGGCCCGCCGACGTCGGTACGCAGCGTCCGGCGGTAGCCCAGGGCGCGTTCGTAGAAGTCCGCGGCACGGTCGACGTCCGAGACGGTCATGGCCACGTGGTGCACTTCGCTGACCGGCATGATGCCTGCCTTCCGATGGGGTTCGCGGTTCAGGCGGACGGTCCGGACGGCCCGCCGAGGACCCGTTGGATCAGGGTGACCTCGTCGGCGCCACTGTCCGGCACGATGAAGTCGTCGAGTCGGCAGATCTCGTCGACGGCGCCGAGCACGTCGTCGGGCGAGGCCGGGGTGGGCCCGCCGTACCAGCCGGGGGTGACGCCCAGGAAGATCCGCCCGACCCGGCCGCCGCCCACGGTGAGGATGTGCCGGTTGAGCTGGCACTGCTCCGAGGCGAGGAACGTCGCCACGGCGGCCACGTGCTGCGGGTCGAAGCGGTCGGTCAACTCGCCGAGCAGGTTCTCGGTCATCCGGGTCGCCGCCGTCGGCGCGATCGCATTGACCAGGATGCCCCGGCGGGCACCCTCCAGCGCGAGCACGTTCATCAGCCCGATCAGGCCGGTCTTGGCCGCACCGTAGTTGGCCTGACCGAAGTTGCCGAACAGGCCGGACGACGAACTGGTCAACACGATCCGGCCGTACCCCTGGGCGACCAGGTGCGGCCAGGCCGGCCGCAGCACGTGGAACGCCCCGGCCAGGTGCACGTCGAGCACCGCGCTGACGTCCTCGTCGGACATCTTGGCAAGCGTCCGGTCCCGCAGGATGCCGGCGTTGTGGATGACCGCGTCGAGCCGGCCGTACGTGTCGATGGCCCGGCCGACCAGGTCGGCACCCCCGGCGGCGGTGGCCACCGAGTCGGTGGAGGCGACGGCGGTGCCGCCGGCCGCGCGGATCTCGGCGACGACCTGTTCGGCGGCGCCTGAGGAACCGGAGCCGTCGACCGTTCCGCCGAGGTCGTTGACGACCACCGACGCGCCCCGGGCGGCGAGGGTCAGCGCGTGCGCCCGGCCGATGCCGTTGCCCGCGCCGGTGACGACGACGACCCGGCCGTCGAGGGTGACCCGGGCGCTCATCGCTCGTTCCCCAGGACCGCCACGAACGCGACGCAGGAACCGGGCTGCCCGCCGAGGTTCTGGGCCACCGCCAGCCGGGCGTCGGGCACCTGTCGGGGCCCGGCCTCCCCGCGCAGCTGGGTGAAGCACTCGAACATCATCCGCAGCCCGGTCGCGCCGATCGGGTGGCCGAACGACTTGAGCCCGCCGTCGGTGTTGACCGGCAACGCCCCGTCGGCGTCGTAGCGGCCGTCGAGGATGTCCCGCCACGCCTTGCCGCGGGCGGAGAAGCCGAGGTCCTCCATCAGCACCACCTCCGTCGGGGTGAAACAGTCGTGCACCTCGGCCAGCGAGATCTGCGTCGCCGGGTCGGTCACCCCGGCCTGCTCGTACGCCTCACGGGCGGCGGTGACCACCTCGGGGAAGGTGGTGAAGTCGTAGCCGTCGGCGGCCAGCCCGGCCCCGGAGCCGGCGACGAAGCTCATCCCGCGCAGGTAGACCGGTTTGTCGGTGTACCGGTGGGCGTCCTCGGCGCGGACCAGGATCGCCGCCGCAGCGCCGTCGGAGACGCCGGAGCAGTCCATGACGCCGAGCTGCCCGGCGATGCGCGGGGACCGCTCCACCGTCTCGGCGGTCACGGCCCGACGGAACTGGGCGCGGTCGTTGCGGGCGCCGTTGGCGTGGTTCTTCACCGCGACCCGGGTCATCGCGGCGCGCATCTGTCGCTCGTCGATCCCGTACGCCGCCTGGTAGGCGGGGGCGAGCAGGGAGAATCCGGCCGGGGCGGTCCAGTCGACGTCGGTGCCGTCGGCGGGTGGGAACACCGCCGACAGCCCGGAGTACGAGGAGTCCTTCAGCTTCTCCACCCCGGTCGCCATCACCATGTCGTACGCGCCGGAGGCGACCGCGAAGGCCGCGTTGCGCAACGCCTCCGAGCCGGTGGCGCAGTAGTTCTCCACCCGGGTCACCGGCTTACCGGTCAGCCGCAGCGGGCGGGCCAGGGTCTGCCCGGACAGGCCGGAACCCTGGGTGCCGACCCAGAACGCGTCGACGTCGCCGAGGGTGACGTCGGGCAGCGACCCGACGCACTCCTGCACGGCGTCGACGAGCAGGTCGTCGGCGGAGGAGTTCCAGTGGTCCCGGAACGGGGTGCAGCCCATCGCGACGATCGCGACGTCGTGGGTGGTGCGCCTACTGGCCATCGGCGGTGTCCTTCCCTGGCGCGGCGTCCGCGGGTGCCGGGCGGAGCTTCCAGAAGTAGTTGTGGATCGAGTCGGTGGTCCAGAGCCGGCGGAAGGTGGGGGCCATCGCCATCCCCACCGCCACGTCGCCGGGTGCCACGTCGGTGGCGTACGCGCTGAGCCGGCCGCCGCCGTCGACGTCGGCGACGACGATCGCGACCTCCGGTTCCGGCATGGTCGTCAGGTGGTCGCGGGTCACCGAGACCACCCTGGCGGTGCGGTCGCGCAGCGACACCGGGGCGGTGCCGGACCCGGCGGTGCCGCAGGAGGCGCAGACCCGGCCGGGGGGTGTGGTGACCCGGCCGCAGGCGTCGCACCGGCTGCCCTCCAGCCGGTACTTCCAGCCGGCCCGGCGGTGCATGGGCGGGGCGGCCGGGGCCGGGGCGGCCGGCCGGGCCGGGCCCTGCACGTCGAGCAGTCCCCGCCAGCGCAGGTAACGGCCGTAGCCGAGGCGCTGCCGGGCGGCGAGCTGGGCGCGGACGGTCGGCCCGCCCCGGGCGGCGCGGACCCCGTCGCCGACCCGCAGCACGAACGCGTCGGCACCCTCGGTGGCCGACAGCAGCAGGATGGTCTGCCCGGGTTCGGCCTCGTCGAGGGCGTCCGCGAGCAGCAGCCCGGGGTGGGCGGCCCCGGTGAAGCCGGTGGCCCGTTCGACGGTCGCGTCCTGCCCGGTGCCGCCGAGCGCCTTGCGTAGCGCCGCCGCCGCACGCGGGTTCGACGACGACACGACGACCTGGTCGACGGTGTCGAGGGACGTCTGCGCCAGGGCCCGGCGGGCGGTGTCGAGGCCGGCGGCGACGAGGATCTCGGCGGTGAACCGTTCGTCCCAGACCCGGTCGTGCCGTTCCCCGGGCAGCCGCCAGCGGTCCAGCAGTTCGGTGGTGTGGCCGGCGCGGGCGAGGAGCACGGCGGCCCGCCGGCCGCCGACGAACGCGGCGGCGGCGTCGCCCTGGGCCAGTTCGTCGGGGGCCCCGGGGCGGGTGGTGCGCACGTCGGCCAGGGCCGCGGTGGCGACACCCCGCAGGACCAGGTCGAGGGCGGACGCGCCGGCCCGGTGGCCGCGCAGGTCGAGGGCGGTGACGCCGGGGTCGAGGCCCAGCGCCTCGTGGACCACCCCGGCGGACGTCTTCGTCTCGTACGGGGCGCTGGTGGTGGCCAGCAGCAGGTGCCGCCCGGCGGGGGTGTCGGCGGCGACGTGCCGCAGCGCCTCGACGGCCATGGTGACGGGGTCCTCGTCGTAGCCGGCTACGCTGCGGGCACGGCCGCCGGCACGGGCCGGCGCGGTCGGATCGAGCCTGGTGTCGTCGAGCGCGTACGCCGGGAGGTAGGCCGCGTAGGCGTCGATGCCGGGTTGGTCGGGCATGGGTCGCGGGTTCTCCTTCAGCTCCACGAGGGGATGGCGGCGAGCAGGCGTCGGGTGTACTCCTGCTGCGGTCGGTCCAGCACGGCCAGCGCGTCGCCCTGTTCGACGACCCGCCCGCCGCTCATCACCGCGATCCGGTCGCACAGGTCGCTGGCGAGCATCAGGTCGTGGGTGACGAAGAGCAGGCCGATGCCGAGTTCGTCGACCAGGGTGCGGAACAGGTCGACGACCTTGGTCTGGGTGGTGACGTCCAGGGCGGTGGTGCACTCGTCGGCGATCACCAGCGCGGGGCGGGTGACGACGGCGAGCCCGATGGCGACCCGCTGGCGCAGGCCGCCGGAGAGCTGGTGGGGGTAGCTGGCCAGCACCCGGCCGGGGTCGTCGATGCGCATCTGGGCCAGCACCTCCACCGAGCGGCGTTCCACCTCGGCGCGGGTGATGTCCCGGACGTGGCGGCGCAGCACCTCGGCGAGCTGGGTGCGGACCTTCAGCAGCGGGTTCAGCGACCGGGACGCGTCCTGGAAGACCATGCCGACGGCGCTGCCCCGGACCCGGCCGGTGCGGTCGACGCCGGGGGCCACCACCTGCTCACCGGCGACCGCGATGGTGCCCTGGTCGACCCGGACGTTGCGGTCGAGCAGCCCGACGACGGCGCGGGCGAGGGTGGTCTTGCCGCTGCCGGACTCGCCGACGACGCCGACGATCTGGCCTCGGCGGATCTCCAGGTCGACGTCGTCGAGCAGGCGCAGCTCGCCGTCGGCGAGCCGGGCGGTGATGGACAGTCCGGAGAGTGTCAGCAGTGCGCTCATCGCCGCCTCTTCCGCGGGTCGTGGTGGGTGAGCAGCGCGTCGCCGAGCAGGTTGACCAGGAGCACCAGCACGGTGATGGCGAGCCCGGGGAAGAAGGCGATCCACCAGGCCTGGCTCAGTTCGTCCTGGCCGGAGGCGAGCATCGAGCCCCAGCTGTTCATCGGCGGCACCACGCCCAGGCCGAGGAAGCTCAGCGCGCTCTCGACCAGGATCGCGGTGCCGACCTGGAGGGTGCCGAGCGCGACGATGGTGCCGGCGAGGTTGGGCAGGATGTGCCGGAAGACGATCCGGGGTTCGGACGCGCCGGCGGCGCGCAGGCCGACGACGAACTGGCGTTCCCGGATGGCCAGGGTCGCCGCGCGGGTGACCCGGGCGCACACCGCCCAGCCGGTGAGCGCCAGTACCAGGAACAGCACCGGCAGGGAGCTGCCCCGGTTGGCGATGATGGCGAGGGCGACCAGGATGAACGGCAGAGCGAGCTGGGCGTCGATGAGGATCGAGATGACCCGGTCGACCCAGCCCCGGAAGTAGCCGGCCAGCAGGCCGAGCAGCGTGCCGGGGCCGATCGCGACGAGCGCGCCGACCAGGCCGATCACGATGGTCAGCCGGCCGGCGGAGACGAACTGGGTGAGCAGGTCCTGGCCGAGCTTGTCGGTGCCGAGGGGGTGCGCCCAGCTGCCGCCGGAAAGGAACGCGGGTGGCCGGCGGGTCGCGTCGAGGTCCTGGCCGCCGTCGGGCAGCAGCCCGGTCAGCGGCAGCACGAACACCGCGACGGCGGTCACCGCCAGCGGCAGGGCCAGCCAGAACACCGAGGTACGCGCCCGGCGGCCGGCCCGGCGCGGTGGCGACACCGGGGCGGTGACCGGGTCGAGTTCGAGTTGGCTCATGCTCACCGCACCCTCGGGTCGACGATCGAGTGCAGGACGTCGACGAGCAGGTTCAGCAGCACGAACACCAGCGCGCCGAACACCACGATCGCCTGCACCAGCGGGAAGTCGCGGAACTGGATGGCCTGCAACGCGAGCTGGCCGAGACCGGGCCAGGAGTAGACGTACTCGACGGCGACCGCGCCGGAGAGCAGGATGCCGGTCTGGAGCACCACGATCGTGAGGATCGGCATCATCGCGTTGGTGAAGGCGTGCCGCCACACCACCCGGCGGGTGCTGATGCCCCGGGCGCGGGCGGAGTCGATGTAGGGCTCGGCCAGCGCGTCGCTCATCGACGCGCGGGTGAGCCGGGCGATGTGCGCCATCGGGTAGACCGACATGGTCAGCGCGGGCAGGATCAGGTGTTTCGGGCTGCCGGACTGGCCGGCGGGCAGCCAGCCGAGTTTGACGGCGAACAGCACCACCAGCATCATGCCGAACCAGAAGACCGGCACGGACTGGCCGAGCAGGGCGAGGGTGGAGGCCCCCCGGTCCCACCAGGTGCCCTCCCGGGTGGCCGCGAGCACCCCGAGCGGGATGCCGACCAGCAGGGCGAGGGCCATGCCGGCACCGACCAGTTGCAGGGTGAACGGCAGCCGGTCGGCGATCATCGAGGTGTTGGACTGGTAGAACTGCAACGACTGGCCGAGGTCGCCGGTGAACACGCCCTTGAGGTAGTCGAGGTACTGCACGACGACGGGCAGGTCCAGGCCGAGCTCGTGGCGCAGCGCCTCGCGTTGCTCGGGCGGGGCCATCGGGCCGAGGATGGTGGCGGTCGGGTCGCCGGAGAGCCGGCCGAGCAGGAACGCCAGGCTGAGCGCGATGAGCAGCGAGGCGAACAGCGATGCGAGCCGGCCGCCGACGCGGCGTACGGTGCTGGCCTTCATCGGCGGGACCTCCAGCGCGCGCCGGGCATCGCGGCGAGCAGTTCGCGGGTGTAGTCGTTCTCGGGGGTGCCGAAGACCCGGTCGCAGGGTCCCGCCTCGACGACCCGGCCCCGGTACATCACGTGCACGACGTCGCAGAGCGAACGGACCACGGCCAGGTCGTGGCTGATCATCAGCAGCGCCGCGCCGGTGGTGGCCCGGATCTGCCGTAGCAGGGCCAGCACGTCGGCCTGCACGGAGACGTCGAGGCCGGAGGTCGGTTCGTCGGCGACGATGAGGCGGGGGCGCATCAGCAGCGCGCGGGCGATGCAGACCCGCTGCGCCTGGCCCCCGGAGAGCTGGTGGGGGTAGCGGTCGAGCAGGTCCGGGGCGAGCCGGACCCGGCCGAGCAGGTCGGCGTCGTCGATCCAGGAGGTCCGTTCGGGTTGCAGCGCCCGCAGTTCCCGCAGCCCGGAGCGGACCGACTGGCGGGGGTCGAGCGAGCCGTGCGGGTCCTGGAAGACCACCTGCACCTCGGGGCGCAGCCGACGCAGTTGGGTGCGGCTGACCGCCGCGAGCGAGTGGCCGAGCAGTCGGATGTCGCCCCGGCCGCGCGGGCCGAGCCCGGTGGCGGCCATCGCGAGGGTGGTCTTGCCGGAGCCGGACTCGCCGACGACGGCGACGCTCTCGCCGGCCCCGATCCGCAGTGACACCTGGTCGACGGCGCGGAAGAGCGCGCCGGTGCCGCCGTCGCGGTGCTCGACGACGAGGTCGTCGACCTCCAGCACGGGGGTGTCCGACTCCGGGGTGCGGGGGTGCCGGGCGAGGTCGCCCGGCACCCCCGTCTCCGCTGCCTCGGACATCGTCAGCGGGTCGCCTTCGTGAAGTCCACGGTGTTCAGCGGGCCGAACACCACGCCGGAGACGCCGGGGCCGGTCGCGTAGTTGAACACCTGCCGGTACAGCGGCACGTAGCAGTGCTTCTGGACCACGCCGATCGTGTTGAGCTGCTCGTAGAGCGGGGCGGCCTGTTGGGCGTCGTTCTGTTCCAGCGCCTGCTGGGCCAGGGTGTCGATCTGCGGGTCGGGGCAGTTGCCGGTGATCGACTTGGTCTTCATGAAGCCGCTGACGAAGTAGTCGGGCACGGCGACGTTCGGCACCCCGGCGAAGATCGACAGGCCTGGCACCTGGCGGCCGACGATCCGCTTGACCAGCGTGCCGTAGTCCAGCGGCACGTAACTGACCTTGAAGCCGGCCTTCTCCAGGCTGCCACCGACGGCCTGGGAGACCTCCTCGATGTTGGTGTACTGGGCCGCCGGGTAGGTGATCTGCACGGTCGGGGTGGCCCCGCCGAGGAGTTCCTTGGCCTTGGCGGCGTCGGCGGTGACACTCTGCGTCGGCTGCTGACCGGGCTTGACGTTGAGCAGGCCGGCGTCGGCGACCGCCTGGCCGTCGAAGATGCCCTTGACGATGGCGTCGCGGTCGATGGCCAGGGCCGCCGCCTCGCGCAGCTTGGGGTCGTCGAACGGTGCCTTCGTGGAGTCGAGGAAGGCGATGATCTTCATGGCGGTCTCGGTGCTGACCACCTCCACGCCGGCGGACTTGGCGGCGCTGGCCTGGGCCGGCGGCAGGTCGAAGGAGACGTCCACGCTCTTGCTCTGGATCAGCGCGAGCCGCTGGGCGGCCTCGTTGGCCCAGGTGAAGGTGACGCCCTCGTTGGTCGCCTTGGTGCCCCAGTAGTCGGGGTTCTTCTTGACCGAGATGTCCCGGCCGGCGTTCGCGCCGGACCAGACGTACGGGCCGGTGCCGACGGGTGCGGCGGCGAAGCCTTCCGAGCCCTTCTCCTGGTAGTACTTCGGCGGCACCAGGTAGACGGTGGTGAGCAGGTCGGGGATGTCGTACTGCGGGGTCTTGGTCTTGACCACGACGGTGGTGGCGTCGGGTGCCTCGATCGCGGTGACGTTGCCGAAGTACGACTTGAGCTGCGAGGCCGCGCTGTCGCGGGTGAGCGTGATGGTGTTGGCCACCGCCGCCGCGTCGGCCTTCTCGCCGTTGCTGAAGCTGACGTCGGGTCGGACCTTGAACGTCCAGGTCGTGGCGTCGGTACGGGTCCAGCTCGTGACCAGGCCGGTGTTGGTCGGCGCGAGGTCGCTACCGGTGTTGATCAGGGGTTCGAGCATCGTCGCCCAGACGATCTGGGCGGAGCGCGCGCCGACGATCGGGTCGAGGGTCGCCGGTTGGGCGGCGAGCAGCGCCCGGATCGGGGCGGTGCCCGACGCGCCGGAGTCGTCGGAGTCGGAGCCGCCGCACCCGGTGAGGCCGGCGCCCACGACGGTCAGCGCGGCGGCCAATGCCAGGAAGCGCCGGGAGCGCAGGGATTTCATGATCATCATGGGTGTCCTTCACTGCGATGGACCCGTCATGTCTCCGCGTGAGGCGGCGGTGACGTTCGCCACAAAGTACCGACCAGCCGGTATCAAGTCAACGGGTCGGCCGGGTATCCCGCTCGTGACATTCACGTGACACAGGGCCGCCGGCCAGCACCGTTGTATTCATACCGACCGGTATGTATGATACCGCGGTGACCATCACCCGCACCTCCGGGCACGACGGCCGCCTCGCCCGGATCCGCTACGACAACGCGGCACGCGGCAACTGCTTCGACACCGCGACGCTGCACGACCTCGTCGACACCCTGGAGACCGCCGCCGCCGACGCGCGCTGCGTGCTCATCCGCCTCGACCTGGCCGGCCGGCACTTCTGCGCCGGCTGGGACACCTCCTCCTTCGCCGCGCTGGCCGGTGCCACCCGGGAGACCGTCGCCGCCGACCTGCGCGCCAGCGACGCCGCACTACAGCGCATCCGGCAACTGCCGGTGCCCGTCGTCGCCGCCGTCCGGGGGCGGATCATCGGGTTCGGCGTCGGCCTGCTCGGCGCCGTACACCTGCCGGTCGCCGCCGCCGACGCCCAACTGTCCCTGCCGGAGGCCCGGTACGGCTTCGCGCCGGCCGGCGTCGGCCACACGATCGCCCGGTCGGTGCCCCGGCCACACGCCTACCACCTGCTGACCGGCGCGGCGACGGCGACCGCCGACCAACTCCTCGACTGGGGCCTGGTGGCCCGGGTGGTCGCCACCGACGAGCTGGACCGGGCGGTCGACGACCTCGTCGACACCCTGCTGGCCGTGCCGGGGTCCACCCTGCGGGCGGTGGTCGAGGTGATCGAGTCGAGCCTGACCACCGGCACCGCCGACCAGGCGTACGACATCTCGGCCCGCACGATCGTCGCGGGCCCGGCCACCCAGGGAGCAGCCGGATGAGACCACGATTCCAACCCGGCGAGGCGGTCTGGGTGGAGCTGTGCACCCCCGACCCGGAGCAGGCCGAGGCGTTCTACGGCGCGCTGCTCGGCTGGACCGTCCGGGCCGAACGCCTCGGCGCCACCACCTACCGGATGTGCAGCCGCGACGGGCGGGACGTCGCCGGGATCTCCGACGCCGCCGCACTGCACGGCGACCGGCCCCGGGGCTGGCTCACCTACTTCGCCGTCGACGACGTCGCCGCGTCCGCACGGCAGGCGGTGACGCTCGGCGGCGAGCTGGTCTCGCCACCCCGCTACCTGCCGGCGGCGGGCACCGGGGCGGCGGTCGTCGACCCGTTCGGCGCGGCCTTCGGCCTCTACCAGGGGGAGTCACGCGTCGGCGTCCAGGCGGTCAACTCGGTCGGCGCGCTGTGCTGGAACGAACTGGACACCGGTGAACCCGCCGCGTCGGTGGCCTACTACCGCGCCCTGTTCGGCTACACCACCCGGCAGCGCGACGACTCCCCGACCGCCCGGCCCTACACGCTCCTGACGCTCGGGGACGTGCCGGTCGCCGGGGTCCTCGAACTCGACAACGCCTGGCCGAACCTCATCCCGTCGAGGTGGATCACCTACTTCGCCGTCGCGTCCCTGGACGACGCGCTGGCCCGGGTGACCGCCCTCGGTGGATCACCGACGGTCGGGCCGGTCGACACCCCGCACGGGCGGCTGCACCTGGTGAAGGACCCCGGCGGCCACACCCTGTGCCTCATCCAGCTCGAAGACGGGCTCCGCCCCGACCACGACTCCAGCGACCCGGCGGTGAACCGATGATGGCCGAGCCCCTGTTCGACTCCGCCGAGTTCCGCCAGGTGTGCGGACACTTCCCCACCGGCGTGACGGCGGTGACCGCGGTGACCGCCGAGGGCGCCGTCGCCGCGCTGACCGTCAACTCGTTCACCTCGGTCTCCCTGGAGCCGGCGAAGGTGCTGTTCTGCGTCACCACCTTCTCGTCGAGCTTCCCGGTGCTGATGGGCTCCGACCGGATCGCCATCCACATCCTCAGCCAGGACCAGCAGGACGTGGCCCGCCGGTTCGCCACCTCCGGCCTGACCGGGGCGCAGCGGCTCGCCGGGGTCTCCTGGGTGCCCGGCCCCGACGGGGTGCCGCTGCTGCCCGACACCCCGGCGATCCTCGCCGGCCGGCGCGACGAGGTGATCGCCAGCGGCGACCACGTGATCATCCTGCTCGACGTGGACCAGGTGCACCTGAAGCCGACCGACGTGCCGGCGCTGTCGTTCTACCGGGGCCGGTTCGTCACGCCGTCCCGGCCGGCGACCGAGTGAGCCCCGGCCGCCGGCCTTCCGAGTGAGCCCGGCCGGCGGCCTTCCGGGTCAGCCCCGGCCGGCGGCCCAACCGGAGGAGCGCCGGCCGGCGACCGGGCGAACGCCCGCACCCGGTCGGCCCGGGTGCGGGTCGGTCGGCGGCCTCAGGCGTGGTAGCGGAACAGGATCTCCGCCACGCAGCAGGGCTGCGACGTCTCGGCGAACTCCACCACGATCGACGCCTTGGCCTGGACCCCGGCGGCCGAGCCCTCCCCCGCCGGGGCGATCGGCGTCGCCGAGACCAGCGTCGCGGTGCCCTGGATCTCGACACCCGGTGGCAACGGCCGGACGAACCGGACCCGGTCCAGGCCGTAGTTGACCCCCATCGAGAAGGTCCGCACCTCCAGGATGTCGGCGAGCAGCCGGGGGACGAGGGCCAGGGTCAGGAACCCGTGCACGACGGTGCTGCCGAACGGCCCGGACCGGGCCCGCTCGACGTCGACGTGGATCCACTGGTGGTCCCCGGTCACGTCGGCGAACTGGTCGACCTGCTGCTGGGTCACCACCTGCGGCGCGCTGACCCCCAGCTCCGCGCCGACCAGTGCCAGCAGCTCGTCGGGGGTGTCGATGGTGGTTCGCCTCGTGGTGCGCATCCGGGTGCTCCAATTCGGGTGGTGGGTACGGGTGTCGGCCCTGCTCCGGCGGGCCGGCGCGGTGCGGAACGGGTCAGTCGGGGGTCGCCGCCGGAGGCGTCGACCCGGTGCGGGCGGCCGCCTGGGCGGTGACGTGTGCGGTCAGGGTCGCCCACTCCCGGTCCCAGGCCGCGTCGTCGGGCACCGGGCGGGCGAGGCCCAGCATCCGCCGGACCGCCGTCGCGTCGAGGGCGGCCACCGCGTCGGCCAGCGCGTCGACGTGCCCGACGAGGTGATCGTCGGGCACCGCCGCGCTGACCAGTCCCCGGCGTACGCACTCGTCGGCCGACCAGGTCTCCCCGGTGATCAGCAGGCGGCGGGCGAGCGCCGGGCCGACGGCGAGGGGCAGCAGGACGCTGGACCCCCAGCCGGGGACCTGCCCGGCGGCGAGGTGCCGGTCGCCGATGCGGGCACTGTCGGCGGCGACCGCGAGATCACAGGCGAGCAGCAGTTCGAGGCCGCCGCCGAAGGCCGCCCCGTTGACCGCGGCGACGGTGGGCACCGGGGCCGCCCGGATGCCGCGTACCAGGCGGCGGCCCCGGTCGAGGTGGGTCAGCAGCGCCGGCAGGTCCCCGAGCAGGCCGGTGGCCTCGGCGAGGTCGGCCCCGGCGCAGAAGCTGCGGCCGGTGCCGGTGAGCACGAGCACCCGTACGCCCGGGTCGGTCGCGGCGGCGAGCCACCGTTCGAGCCCGGCCAGCACCGTGCTGTCGCAGGCGTTGCCGGCCCCGGGACGGTCGATCCGCGCCCAGAGTGCGGGCCCCCGCCGGGTCAGCGCCACGGAGGTCACGTCAGGCTCACGCAGAGCTTGCCGAACCCGGTGCCGGCGAGCATCCGGCCGGCCTGGACGCGGATGTCGGCGAGGTCGACGACGCTGTCGACGGTGGGCCGGAGGCGGTGGGTGTCGACGAAACCGACCAGGGCCACGAACTCGTCGAGCGTGCCCATGGTCGCGCCGTGCACGCTGATCTCCCGGGCGAACAGCCGCGGCAGGTCCAGTTCGGCGGTGAAGCCACTCGTACCGCCGCACACCACGATGGTGCCGCCGGCCCGGGTGGAGCGGGTCGAGTGGGCGAAGGTGGCGGGGCCGACGGTCTCGACGACGATGTCGGCGAGTTCCGGCGTCCGCGCGCCGCTGTCCAGGGCGACGGCCGCGCCGAGGGCCAGTGCCCGTTCCCGTTTGGCCGGGGAACGGGAGGTGACCATGACGGTGGCGCCGGCGGCCACGGCGAGGCTGATCGCGGCGGTGGCGACCCCGCCACCCGCGCCCTGCACCAGGACCACCCGCCCGGGAGCGACCGCCGCCCTGGTGAACAACATGCGGTACGCGGTGAGCCAGGCCGTCGGGAGGCTGGCCGCCTCGGCCCAGCTCAGCCCGGCCGGCTTGGGGACGAGGTGTGCCGCCGGCACGACGATCCGCTCGGCGAGGACACCGTGGCCGGCGTCGGGGAGCAGGGTGGCGTGCGGGACGGTCCGGCCGTTCGGCGCGGTGGGCAGCACCGGGTAGACGATCACGTCGCGACCCCCGGCGACCCCGGCCGCGTCGCTGCCGATGACCCGGGGCCCGTCGTGCGGTGCGGTGCCGACGCCGCGCAGCGTCCACAGGTCGTGCATGTTGAGCGCGCCGGCCCGGACGTCGACGTCCACCCAGCCCGGGGGTGCCGCCGGGGCGGCGAGGTCGCCGACGCGCAGCGCGCCGACCGGGTCGTCGGCGCAGGGTGTCAGGACGTGGGCGGCTCTCATCGCGTCGCCGATCCGGCCGGTTCGGTGGGGCCGTTCCAGAACGCCACGTCGGCGAGGTCGGCCCGGGCGGCGGGACGGAAGTCGAGTCCCCGGGTGTAGGCGACCGGGACGAGGGTGACTGGTCGCCAGTCGTCGGGCAGGCCGAGCACCTCGCGTACCCGGGTGGCCCGGTGCGCCATGGCGGTGGCCAGCACCGAGCCGAGGCCCCGGGAGCGCAACGCGAGCTGGAACGACCAGGCGAACGGGAAGATCGACCCGTAGTAGCCGGACGCGGTGCCGCCGACCGGCCGCTGCGGGATCGGCTTGGTGCTGCACAGCACGACGAGGACGGGTACCCGCGCCAGGTGGTCGACGAGGTGCTTCACGGCGGTGAGGACCCGGTGCTGCCGTGCCTGGGCCTGCGGGTCGGCGCGTACGCCCGGCGACAACCGGGCGGTGGTGGCCGCCTCGCCGTCGGCCAGGGGCTGCGCGACGGTGGCGTCCCAGATCTCGGTGTACAGCTCGGAGAGCTGCCGTTTGAGCGTCGGGTCGTCGACCGCGACGATCCGCCAGTCCTCCAGGTTGGAGCCCATCGGTGCCTGCTGCGCGAGGCGCAGGCACTCCTCGATGACGGTCCGGCCGACGGGCCGGTCGAAGTCCATCCGGCGGCGCACCGCCCGGGTGGTGGTCAACACCTCGTCGATGTCGGTGATCATTGCGCTGCTCATCCGTGGTCCTCTCCGGTGAGGCGGTCGACGGGCTTGTCCCGGTAGGGCAACGGCGTCCCCCACCGGTCGAGATAGCTGACGGCGTCGACGGGCCGCCGGGCCGCGACCTTGAAGTCGGTGCCGACGGTGTAGGCGACGGGCAGCATGGTGATCTGCACCGCGCCGTCGGGTATGCCGAGCAGCGCGGCGACGGACGCCGCGTGGTGCAGGTGCAGGGTGGTGATCACCGTGCCGAGCCCGCGGGCCCGTAGCGCCAGGTTGAACTGCCAGATCGCCGGATAGAGCGACCCGTAGAGGGCGGAGTTGGTGCCGGGGCCGCCGGTGGCCGGGTCGGGTCGCGTCGCGCAGGGGATGACGAGGTACGGGGCCCGGCCGATGTTCCGCGCGAGGTGTTCGGCGCCGGCGAGGATGCGTGCGGTCCGGGCACTGACCGTGCCGTCGGCGTCGACACCGCCGAGGCGGCCCCGGACGAGGTCGCTGTCCGTGCCCGCCGCGCTGTGCAGCGGCTGGTGCACGTACTCCTGGTAGGCGGCGTGGTAGAGCGTCGCCAGCTCGGCCTTGCGGGCGGGGTCGCCGACGACCAGCCAGCGCCAGTCCTCGGCGCCGCCGCCGGTGGGGGCCTGCACCGCGAGTTGCAGACACTCGCCGATCAGGCCGATCGGCTCCGGGCGGTCGTAGTCGAGGCGCAGCCGGACCGACCGGGTGGTGGTCAGCACGTGGTTGAGGTCGGTGAACGGCAGGCTCATCGGCCGACCTCCGCGTCGTGGCCCATCAGGTCGGCGACGTGCAGGGTGTCGCAGTACTCACGGACCTCGGCGATGCCCCCGGGCTGGACGTCGACGACCCAGAGGTAGCGGTTCTGGTAGCGGGAGCCGTCCCCGAGAGTGGCTTCGCCCCGGGCCTCGACGGCGACCAGGGTGTCGTCGACGACCCACCGCTCGGCGGTCACCTCGACGGCGGCCGACCGGTACGCCCCGCCGGCCAGCCGCGCCCGCATCGCGGCGAGCTTGCCGGTCATGGTGACCCGCCCGTGCAACGGCCCGTTGGCGTCGAGGTCGCCCCACCGGTGCTGCCGGCCGAGGTCACGGCGGCGGCCGGAGTCGGTCCACCAGGTGGCGTCGGCGGTGAAGAGGGCACCGAACGCGTCGAGGTCGCCCCGGGCCAGCGCCGGCCACGGGGCCAGCGCCGTCACCAGTGCCGTGGGCGCGTCGGCAAGGTCGGGCGCGCGGCGGGCCGGACGGTCGTCGAGGCTGCTGCGGGCGACGGCCGCGCCGCCGCCCACGACGTGCTGCGCGTGGCTGGTGTCGAGGTACTCCCGGACCGCGACGACGGCTCCGGCGGGGTTCACGTCGAAGACGAAGCCGTAGCGGTTGGCGTACTCCAGGCCGCTGGCGTGCACGCCGTACCCCTCGACCTCGATGACGCAGGTGTCGTCCCCGGCGATGACCCGGCGCGGGATCTGCCGGCAGCCGGTCGGAAACGCCTTCGGGCCGAGGGACCGCATCAACGCGAGCTTGTCGTCCATCCGCATGAGGCCGTGCAACGGGAAGCGCCCGCTGCCGTGCGGGGCGAGGACCGGGTCGCCGCCGCGTCGGTCGGGGCCGGTGTCCACCCACCAGGTCGCATCGGCGGCGCACAACCGGGCGAGGCCACCGAGGCTGCCCCGGTCGAGCGCGGAGACGAAGTCCATGCCTGTCCGGACCGCGCGGGTCATCCGGCCTCCCACATTCCGACTGGTGGGTATCTAACCCTGTCGGACCGGGCAACTCAAGGGATGCTTTACATACCGACCGGCTGGTATTATCGACGTCAGCTTGTTGACTAGGGGGTTTGTGGTGTTCGAGGCGTACCAGGTGCCCGAGGAGCACGACGCGGTCCGGGAGGCCGTCCGGGCGGTGTGCGACGCCAGGGTCGCGCCGCACGCCGCCACCGCCGACGAGAACAGCGAGTTCCCGCAGGCCGCCTACGACGCGCTGCGGGCCGCCGACTTCCACGCCCCGCACATCCCCGTCGAGTACGGCGGTGCCGGCGCGGACGCCCTGGCCACCGCCATCGTCATCGAGGAGGTCGCGCGGGCCTGCGCCTCGTCGGCCCTCATCCCGGCCGGCAACAAGCTCGGCACGATGCCCCTGCTGCTGGCCGGCTCCGAGGAACTCCGGCGTCGCTACCTGCCGCCGGTGGCCGCCGGTGAGGGGATGTTCTCGTACTGTCTGTCGGAGCCGGAGGCGGGCAGTGACGCGGCGTCGATGACGACACGGGCGGTGCGTGATGGTGATCACTGGGTGCTCAACGGGGTGAAGCGGTGGATCACCAACGCCGGCGTCTCCGAGTTCTACACGGTGTTCGCGGTGACCGACCCGGCGGCGCGGTCGCGGGGGATCTCCGCGTTCGTGGTGGAGAAGTCCGACCCGGGGGTCAGTTTCGGTGCTCCGGAGAAGAAGCTCGGCATCAAGGGCTCCCCGACCCGGGAGGTCTACCTGGACAACGTGCGCATCCCGGCGGACCGGATCATCGGTGAGCCGGGGACCGGGTTCGGCACCGCGATGCGGACCCTGGACCACACCCGGGTCACCATCGCCGCGCAGGCCGTCGGGATCGCCCAGGGGGCCCTGGACTACGCCAAGGGTTACGTGCGGGAGCGCAAGCAGTTCGGTAAGGCGGTCGCGGAGTTCCAAGGCATCCAGTTCATGCTCGCCGACATGGGCATGAAGCTGGAGGCCGCCCGCCAGTTGACCTACGCGGCGGCCGGGAAGTCCGAGCGTGGTGACGCGGACCTGACCTATTTCGGGGCGGCGGCGAAGTGTTTCGCCTCGGACGCGGCGATGGAGATCACCACCGACGCGGTGCAGTTGCTGGGCGGCTACGGCTACACCCGCGACTACCCGGTCGAGCGGATGATGCGCGACGCCAAGATCACCCAGATCTACGAGGGCACCAACCAGGTCCAACGCATCGTCATGGCCCGCCAACTGCTCGCCGGCTGACGATCAACCACCTGCGGGCACCCGGCCGACGAGCCGTCCCGCCTCACGGCGGCGTCTACGGGCCGGCGACCCGGGCCGACCACCCACCGGGTCAGCTGCCGGGCCGGGCGGTCAGCCCCTCCAGCACCATCGCGCCGAACTGGCGGGCCACCTCGTCGACGCTGAGCGGACCACCGACGTTGAGCCACTGGTACGCCCAGGCGCACATGCCGACCAGCCCGAAGGTGGCGATACGCGGGTCGACGTCCGCGCGGAACACCCCCCGGGCGACACCGTCGGCGACCATCCCGGCGAAGGCGGCCTCCACCAGGCCACGCTTGCGGGTCACCTCGGCGAACAGGTCCCCGGTCAGATACCGCCGCTCCTGGTAGAAGATCGTCACGTGGGCCCGGTACTCGGCCACGCTGGTGAGGCTGAACCGGATCAGCTCCCGTACCCGTACGGTCGGGTCGTCACTGTCGGCTTCGATCTTCTGGATCGCGGCGAGCTGCGCCTCGAGGTATTCCTCCTGGATGTGCCGCAGCAGGTCGTCCTTGCTGGCGAAATGGTGATAGAAGGCGCCCTTGGTGAGCTGCGCCTGGTCGGCGATCTCCTGCACCGAGGTGCGGTCGAAGCCACGCTGCTCGATCAACCCCAGCGCACTGGTGATCAACGAGTTACGGGTGTTCTCCGGGTCGTACCCGTCGGGCCAGCGTTGCCGGCGTCGGGTCGACTCCGGGCGAGACGTCGCGCGCGTCATTGGTGGCCTCCTATCCCGAGTACAGCCACACAATGCTACCGTCCGGTCGGAAGGAAACGAAGAGAGCCACCCCGATCAATCCGCCCGAGATCCGTCGGCCACCAGCCGTCGCCGGGAATACCGGCGGCGACGCCCGTGGTCACAACCACCGACGACCTCCACCAGAGCGACGTCGGAGCACAGGGCCCGCCGCAGGCGGGAAGCACAGGGCCGCCGCAGGCGGGAACGGCGGAACGGGCCGGACTCGGCACCGGCCGGACTCAGCGCCGGGCGTCGCCCGACCGGCCGCGACCGGGCGTCCCGGCCCGGTGACCGACGCGCGGCGCGCGTACCACCGGGGAGGTCGCCGCCCCGGGGCGGAACTCCCGGGCCGCACCGGCCACCATCTCGTCGGGGTCGTCGGCGAGCACCTGCCGCAGGTGCGGCGGGACGAACTCCGACGTCGCCACCGCCATCCGCACCTGCACCGACCGGTCGTCGACCAGGCCGCGCAGATCCGCCTCGTCCAACTCGACGGTCAGCACCAACGCGGCGCGGACGTCCGGCACCGGGTCCCGGGCGAGCGCGCCGCGGTGCACAGCGGTGGTCCGCGGATTGCGGGCCAGCCCCTTGCGTACCCGGGCCGTCCGATCGGCCAGCAGGGCGGTGATCACCTCGGGGTCGTGGGTGTGGGTGGCGAGCCGTTCCCGCACCTCGGGTGAGACGTCGTCGACCAGCCGCGCGGCCAGCTCCGGCTCCAGCTCCCGCGACTCGGCGAGCAGACCACGCAGCTCCTTGTCCGCGGTCTGCGCCATCACCCGACGCACCGATTCGTCGCAGGCCGGATTGCCGGCGACCGCCCAGCGGACCCACCGGTCGGCGTCCTTGACCAGGCGCAGCAGGTTGGCGATCGAGGTCGCGGGGTTCCTCGCCACCGCCTCCCGCACCTCACGGTCCGGGTCGCGGGTCAGCGGACGCAGCGCCTGGGCGGGCGCGTCGGCCCGGGTGGCGACCGCCCGGCGGACCACCGGCGACGGGTCGGCGGCCAGGTCGATCAGGGTCAGATGGGCCGTGCCGGGGTCCTGCGCGAGGGCGAGCCGGGCCTCGACCCCACCGTCCGTCGCCTCCTGCGCCGCGGCACCCGACCCACTGCGACGGTCGGTCCCGCCGACGTCCTGCTGCTTGCCCATGGGCGTCATCATGTCACGGGTCGCAGGGGACGCCGCGAGGCCGACCGCCGCCCGCCCGCTCGTCGGCACGTCACCCGCAGGCCGCCGTGTCGCTCATCCTCCGCCGGGGGCGACCAGGCCGGACTCGTAGGCGATGATCACCAGTTGGGCCCGGTCGCGGGCGTGGAGCTTGGTCATCGCCCGGTTGATGTGGGTCTTCGCGGTCAACGGGCTGATCACCAACCGGGCGGCGATCTCCGCGGTGGACAGCCCCCGCGCGACCAGGACGACGGTCTCGCGCTCCCGGCCGGTCAGCCCGGCCAACCCGACGCCGGCGTCGACCCGGGGGCGGGCGGCGACGTACCGGTCGATGAGTCTGCGGGTGATCGACGGCGCGAGCAGGGCGTCACCCCGAGCGGCGACCCGGACCGCGTGCAGGAAGTCCTCCGGCACGACGTCCTTGACCAGGAACCCGGCCGCACCGGCGCGTAACGCGTCGAAGACGTACTCGTCCAGGCCGTAGTTGGTCAGGATGACCACGTGCACCCCGGTCAGGGTCGGGTCCGCGACGATGCGCCGGGTCGCCTCGATGCCGTCCATCACCGGCATCTGGATGTCGAGCAGCGCGATGTCCGGCCGGTGCCGGCGGGCGAGCGTCACCGCCGCCACACCGTCGGCGGCCTCCCCCACCACCTCGATGTCGTCCTCCATGTCGAGCAACGCACGGAAGCCGCTACGCAGCAGCGGTTGGTCGTCCACCAGCAGGACCCGGATCACGGCGTGCCACCCGTGGGAAGCTCGGCGTGGACGGTGAACCCGCCGTCCCCGCGCGGTCCGGCGCGCAGCCGGCCGCCGAGCGCGGCCACCCGTTCACGCATGCCGAGCAGTCCGACGCCGCGCGTCGGCACGTCGGCCGGGAGGGCGCTGCCGTCGTCGTCGACCTGGATGGCGAGCGCACCCGGACGGTAGTCGATCCGGACCGACGCCGTGGCGGCGGCGGCGTGCCGGGTGACGTTGGTGAGCGACTCCTGGACGATCCGGTACGCCGTCCGACCGACCGCCGTCGAAACGTCGTGCGGGTCTCCCCCGACGGTCAGCGTGGTGTCCAGCCCGGCTGCCCGGGCCTGACGCACCAGTTCCGGGACGTGGTCGAGACCGCGCGGCGTGGACCCACCGTCGTCCCGTAGCACCTCCAGGGTGGCCCGCAGCTCCCGGGTCGCCTCCCGACCGGCCGCCCGGATCGCCAGCAGGGCCTCCGGCACCTCCTCGCCGCGCCTGCGGGCCAGGTGCACGGCCACCTCGGACTGCACCTTGATGACCGATATCTGGTGGGTGAGCGAGTCGTGCAGCTCCCGCGCGATGTGCAGTCGCTCCTCATCGGCCCGACGCCGTGCGGCCTCCTCCCGGGTACGCTCGGCCTCGTCCGCCCGCCGCTCGGCCTGCCGCAACGCCTCCCCCGCCGCACCGGCGGCGACCAGCCAGGCCAGTTCGAGCACCCCCCGGGACCGGGCGAGCGCCGCGCCCAGGGCCAGTTGCTGCGGCGGGCCGAGAGCCACCAGCGGCAGCGCCACCAGCATCGTCACCGCCGCCACCACCGTGGCCGTGCGGTGCCCCGCCCGGACGGCGGCGTACACGGCGAACAGGAAGGCGACGGCGGGCACGTCGAAGCCGGCCGCCTGGCACCCCACCGCGCACACCCCGGTGCCGACCAGCACGGCGACCGGGGCGCGGCGGCGGGCGGCAAGGGCCAGGCCACCGGCCGCCAGCAACGCGTAGCCGACCGGGGAGCGACCCGGGTCACCGGAGTGACCGGCCAGCCCGGTGACCACCAGCGTCACCGCCACCGCGCCGGCGATCGCCCAGTCCCGGACACCGCGGCGTGCTGTGCTCATGCGCGCACCCTAACCGGGTGCCACCGCCCGGCGGGTCCTGCTCGCGGGCGACCCGGGGGCTACCACGGACGCGGTACCCCTACCGCGTCGGCAGTGCCCGGGTACGCCCCGGCGGCAGTGCGAACCGTCCACGTTCGCCGGACGACGACGGCCGGGCCCGGCGACATGATCGGGGAGATCAACGCGTGGGACCACGCGTCGTGGACAGGAGGAACATCATGCGGGCAGTAGGCACTTCCCGGGCGTCCCGGCTGGTGGCGACGACCGTCACCGCCGTCGTTCTCGGCGGGACCTGGTTCGCCGCCCCGGCATCGGCGCACCCCTCGGCGCGGCAGGCCGCCGTCGGCGTCACCACCATGAGCGCCGGACGGCTCGGGGCGACGCTCGCCGCGCTGCTGGGCCTGGCCGGGCTGGTCGTCGGTGCGCTGGCGCTGGGCCGGCCCACCGGGCGGCTCGGCGGCGGTCGGCGCGGCGCCGTCCTGGCCCTGGCGGCGGGGGTGGCCGGCACGGCCCTGGGCGGACTGGTGGTGGCCACTTCGGACAGTGGCATCGGCACCGGCAACGGGCGCGGTGGCGGTTACCTGGCCCTGCTGCTGGGGTTGCTCGCCGTCGGGCTGGGCGTGCTGGCGCTGACCCGCAGCCGCCGGGCCGGGTGAGCCGGCCACCGGCGCGGCGGCCCCGGGCCTCCCGGCGGGGTGGGGCGACCCGGCGACCGGGTGAGCCGCCGGGCCGGCCAGCGGCGTCGAACGTCCGGCGGTGCGGCAATCTGACGGGGTGAACGCCGAACAGCCCGTCGACGACGTCCGCACCCCCCGGGCCCAGCACGGTTCTAGCCCGCAGCACCTGCTGGCCACCCTGCTCGGCGAATACCTCGACTCCGCGGCGGCCGACCTGCCGTCGGGGGCGGTCATCGCGATGCTGCGGGAGTTCGGGGTCACCGAGCCCAGCGCCCGGGCCGCCCTGTCCCGGCTGGTCAAGCGGGGCCTGATCGCGATCCGGGGCGACACCCGGCCGCCGGTCTACCACCTCACACCTGCGGCGATCGCCCGGCACCGCTCCCGGATGCGGCACTTCCTGGACTTCGGCGCGCAGCCGCCGCCCTGGACCGGGGACTGGGTGCAGGTCTCCTTCTCCCTGCCCAGCTGCGGCCAGGCGGCCCGGCACACGCTGCGCCGGGCGTTGACCGCGCACGGTTTCGTGCGGCTCTACGACAGCGTGTGGATCACGCCGGGCAGTCACGCCGCACCGGTCAGGGCGGAGCTGGCGGCGCTGCTGCACCCCGTCGAGGGGGCCCGCTGGTCGGTGCTGCACGTCCGCTTCGACGAGGAGGCCGGACCGCACGGCCCGGCTGCCGCGTACGACCTGACCGGGCTGGCCGCCGGCTACGCGGCCTTCGTCGCGCGGTTCGCGCCGTTGCGGGTGGCCGCCCGCCGGGGCACGGTCGACCCGGCCACGGCGCTGGTGGCGCGGACCTCCGCGATGGACTCCTGGCGCAGGTTCGCCGACACCGACCCGGACCTGCCCACGCACCTGCTGCCGACGCCCTGGCCCCGCCAGCAGGCCCGGGAGACCTTCCTGGACATCCACGCGGGGCTCGGCGCGCTCGCCCAGGCCCGCCTGGTCGAGGTGACCACCCCGCACTGGCCGGACGCCGCCGGGTGGATCACCCACTTCCACGCCGCCCGCCCGGAGCCGACCGGCGGCTCGCGCGGAGCCCTCCGCCGCACCGGCTGACGCCGGGGGTGCGGGTGTGCCCGGGCGGCAACGCACGGACGGCGTCGGACCGGTCCGCCAGACGGGCAATACATTGACACTTTTCGTTACCGCAGTGATAGTAACTGCATACCGCGACCGCCTGTGGGGACTGCGGCCAGCCGGTCGACGCGTCCACGTCGGCCCGCCCGTTGCCGGCGCTGACCACCCTGGTCGGGCCCGGCGGCAGACCCGCCACCGCAGGGGGTGCCACCGCCGACACCCGCAGGAGGGTGCATGCCAAGGAGATCGAAGCTGTACGCGGGCCTGACCGCCGCGCTGGTGCCGGCAGCAGCCGTGCTGATGGCCCTCGGCGCGACGCCGGCCGACGCCGCAGTCGGCGGATCGGGGCCCTATCCCGCCGACTACGAAACCGCGACCAGCCTGCCCAACCACACCATCTTCCGACCCCAGACGCTGCCGACCGAACGCCTGCCGATCCTGGTGTGGGGCAACGGCGGCTGCTCGGCCAACGGTCTCTCGCAGGGCAACTTCCTGCGTGAGATCGCCTCGCACGGCTTCCTGGCCATCGCCAACGGCGGCCCGAACGCCTCCGGCTCCACCAACTCGCAGATGCTCACCCAGTCCATCGACTGGGCGGTGGCGGAGAACTCCCGCCAGGGCAGCAAGTACTACAACCGGATCGACACCGGCAAGGTCGCCGTCGCCGGCTTCTCCTGCGGCGGCCTGGAGGCGTACGCCGTCTCCAACGACCCGCGTGTCACCACCACCGGCATCTTCAGCAGCGGCCTGCTCAACGACGCCGACGACTACCAGCTGCGACGGCTCACCAAACCGATCGCCTACTTCGTCGGCGGGCCCAGCGACATCGCCTACCCCAACGCCATCGACGACTGGGGCAAGCTGCCCGCCGGGCTGCCCGCCTTCATGGGCAACCTGAACGTCGGGCACGGCGGCACCTACGACCAGCCCAACGGGGGCGAGTTCGGCCGGGTGGCGGTGCTCTACCTCAAGTGGCGGCTCAAGGGCGACACCACCGCCGGCAGCAACTTCGTCGGCGCGAACTGCGGGCTGTGCCGCACCCAGTGGACCGTCCAGCAGAAGAACCTGACGCTCGACGGCCCGCCGCCGACCACCCCGCCCCCCACCACCCCACCGCCGACCACTCCCCCGCCGACCACCCCGCCGCCGACGACGCCCCCGCCCACCACTCCCCCGCCCGGTGGCGCCGGCTGCACCGCCGTCTACGCCGTGCAGGACCAGTGGAACGGCGGATTCGTCGCCAACGTCAGCGTCACCGCGGGGACCAGCGCGCTCACCGGCTGGCGGGTCACCCTCAACCTGCCCGGTGGCGCTGCGGTCAGCTCGGTGTGGAACGGCGTCGCCACCGGCACGAGCGGCACCATCACCGTCACCAACCAGAGCTACAACGGACGGCTGGGCGCCGGGCAGGGCACCAGCTTCGGGTTCCAGGGCACCGGGACCGGCGCCGGCGCCACCGCCACCTGTACCGGCAGCTGACCGTCGCACAGCCGGGGAAGCAGTCCGTGCGGGTGGGCCGGGGCCTGGTGCCGACCCATCCGCACGACCCCCGGGTGCCCGGACGACGGGCTGCGCTACGGGGGTGCCCGGACGACGGGCGGCGCTGCGGGGTGCCCGGACGACGAGCGGTGTTCTAGGGTGCCGGAATGACGAGCGCACCCCGGGAGGCGGAATCCCGCATCGGTCCGGTCGGCGCGTTGCTCTGCCGGCTGGTCTTCGTGGCCATCTGCCTGCCCGGCCCGGTCCTGCTCGCCGCCGACGTGACCGGCGACCTGGCGGTGTCCGCCGGGGAGCACTGGGGGACCGTCGCCGGCGGGGTGTTCACCACGATCGTCGGGGTCGGCTTCGGTGTCTTCGGCTGGCGGGTGGTCGACCGGTCCCGCCGCGACGCCCGCCAGCTCGACGCCACCGGGGTCGCCGCCACGGCCGAGGTGCTCTCCGTCGCGCACCACCTGGGCGGAGAGGACCCGGGGCTCGCCCTGCGCCTGCGGATCAGCGGGCCCGGCTTCGCCCCCTTCGAGGCGGACACGGTCCGGCCCGTCGATCCGGGACTCGTGCCCGGCCGGCAGTTGACCGCCGTCGTGGACCCGGCGAGCCGGCTCTACCGGGTCCAGTGACGACAGGGCGCCGGTGCCGACGGGCCCGGGGCGGTGGCGGCCGGTTCAGGACGGGCCACGCAGGTCCTCCTCGATCCGCCGGGCCGTGGCCAGCAGCGGTGGGAGCAGTTCCCGCCGGATCAGCTCGAACGACCCCCGGCTGGCGTGGGCGGACAGGTTCACCGCCGCGACCACCGCGCCGTGCGCACCGTGGACCGGCGCGGCCAGCGACCGTAAACCCTCCTCCAACTCCTGGTCCACGATCGCGTACCCCTGGGCGGCGATCTTCGTCAGGATCGCCCGTAGCTTCGCCGGGTCGGTGACGGTGCGCCGGGTCAACTGTTGCAGCTGCGCGGTGGCGAGGTAGTCGGCCAGCCGGTCTGCGGGTTGCGCGGCGAGCAGCACCCGACCCATCGACGTGGCGTACGCGGGGAACCGGGTGCCGACGCTGATTCCCACCGTCATGATCCGTTTGGTGGGCACCCGGGCGACGTAGACCACCTCGTCGCCGTCGAGCACCGACACCGAGCAGGACTCGTGCACCTGCGCGACCAACGCTTCCATGTGCGGTTGGGCGATCTCGGGCAGGCCCAGGCCGGACAGGTAGGCGTAGCCGAGGGCGAGGATCCGCGCCCGCAGCGAGAACAGCCGGCCGTCGGTGTGCACGTACCCCAGCTCGACCAGGGTGAGCAGGAACCGGCGGGCCGCGGCCCGGGTCAGCCCGGTGCGGCGGGCCACGTCGCTCAGGGTGAGCTGCGGATGCTCGGCGTCGAACGCCCGGATCACCGCGAGCCCACGCTCCAACGACTGCACGAACTCCGGTGACCGTGCCGCCTGACCGCCCACCTCACCCAGCCTCCCGCCGCAGGGCCTCCCGGGCCACCGTGAACGCCCGGTTCGCCGCCGGTACGCCAGCGTAGACGCCCACCTGGAGCAGGACCTCCGCCACCTCCTGTTCGGTCAGCCCGTTGCCCAGCGCGGCCCGTACGTGCATCGCCAGCTCCTCCTCGTGGCGCAGGGCGGCGAGCACGGCGAGGGTGATGCAGCTGCGGGTACGCCGGTCGAGGCCGGGACGGGTCCACACCTCCCCCCAGGCGTAGCGGGTGATGAAGTCCTGGAAGTCGGCGGTGAAACCGTCGGTGCCGGCGACCGCGCGGTCGACGTGCGCGTCGCCGAGCACCTGCCGGCGTACCGTCATGCCGGCCTCGTGCCGCTCGTGGTCGTCCATCATCCACCCGGTTCCTCGAAGTGTTCCCGCAGCAGTCGGCCCACCCGCGCGGGTTGCTCGACGTTGGCCAGGTGCGCCGCGGCGTCGAGGACGACCAACCGCGCACCGGGGACGCGTCCGACGATCTCCCGGGCGTGTGCCACCGGGGTGGCCGGGTCGTCCGCGCCCGCGACGACCAGGGTCGGTGTGACGATCCGGTCCAGGTCGGGGCGCAGGTCCATCGCGGCGATCGCCTCGCAGCAGGCCGCGTATCCGGCCGGGGAGGTCGCGGTCAGCATGGCGCGGTGCGCGGCCACCACGTTCGGCCGGGCGGTGGCGAACGCCGGGGTGAACCAGCGGGCCACCACCGCGTCGGCGATCGCCGGCAGGCCACCGGCGCGCACCGTCGCCGCCCGTTCCCGCCACGGCCCGGCCGGGCCGAGCCACGCCGAGGTGCACAGCAGGGCCAGCCGCCGCACCCGGTCGGGCGCGTGGGCGGCGAGCCACATGCCGACCATGCCGCCGAGGGACAACCCCGCGTAGTGGACCCACGGCACGTCGAGACGGTCCAGCGTCCGCAGCACTTCCCGGCCCAGCAGATCCAGGGTGTACGGCCCGGCCGGCACCGCCGACCGACCGTGGCCCAGGTGGTCGTACCGGATGACCCGAAACCGCTCGGCGAGCGCCGGGACCTGGGGTTGCCACATCGCGGCGGCGGTGCCGAGGGAGCCGCCGAGCAGCAGCACCGGCGCGGCGGCCGGACCGTCGACGGTGAGGTGCAGCCGGGCGGTCATGCCTGCGCTGCCCGGGCGGCGGCCAACGCCCGGTCGACGAACACGCCGGCCGACCCGAGCCAGCGGTACGGGTCGAGCGCCTCGTCGATCTCCGTCCCGGACAGGTGGGCGCGGATCTCGGGGTCGGCGAGCAGCGCGGCGCGGAACGCGGGTGCGGCGGCGGCGCGGGTGACCAGGTCGTGCGCGACGTCGCGCCCGACGGCGGGGGCCAGCCGGGCGGCGACGGCCTCGGCGAGCACCCGCCCACCGGTCGCGTCGAGGTTCGCCCGCATCCGCCCTGGATCGACCCGCAGCCCGGCCAGCAGCCGGGCGCACCGGCCGCTGACGCCGCCGGCCAGGTGCAGCAGGTCGCGCAGCGGCTCCCATTCGGCGTGCCAGCCACCGGCGGCCCGCTCGTGTTCCTGCACCGCTGCGGCGTACAACGTGGCGACGAGGCCCGGACCACGGCGCGCGGCGGCACCGATCAGGATCGAGTCCACCGGGTTGCGTTTGTGCGGCATGGCCGAGGAGCCACCCCGGCCGGTGCCGCCCTCGGTGACCTCACCGACCTCGGTGCCGGCGAGCAGCCCGACGTCGAGCGCCACCTTGCCGGTGGCCGCGAGCAGGCCCCCGAGGGCGGCGGCCAGGTCGAGGCGGGGCTGTCGTCGGGTGTGCCAGGGCAGCGCGGTCGCGGGCAGCCCCAGCCGGGCGGCGAACCGGGCGGCGATCTCGGGGCCGGCCGGGCCGAGTGCGGCCAGGGTGCCGACCGCACCGCCGAGTTGCGCGGGCTGCCCGTCGCCGGCCTGTCGGAGCCGGTCACGGGCCTGCGTGAGGCCGGTCAGCCAGCCGGCGGCGGTGAGCCCGAACGTGGTGGGTGCCGCCTGCTGTCCGAGGGTCCGGCCGACCAGCACGGTGTCGCGGTGGGTGTCGGCGAGCCGGGCGGCGGCGGCGACAGCCTCGTCGAGGTGGCGCAGCACCGGCCCGAGTGCCCGGACGGCCACCAGGCTCAGCGCGGTGTCCATGATGTCCTGGCTGGTCGCTCCGTGGTGCACCCACCCCCGGACGGGTCCGGGCACGGCGGCGGTCAGCTCCCGCACGAGCGGGACGACCGGGTTTCCGGCCGCGTCGGCGGCCCGGCCGAGTGCCGCCGGGTCGTACCGCTCGGCGTGGCAGCGGGCGACGATCGCGTCGGCCGCCGCGGCCGGCAGCACCCCGGCGTCCGCACCGGCCCGGGCGAGTGCGGCCTCCGCGTCGAGCAGCGCCCGCAGCAGGGCCGGATCGTCGAGTTCGCCGTCCACGTCCGGGTTGCCGGACAGGCCGGAGAGCAGGCCGTCAGAGGGCGAAGAAGACGGTCTCACGGTCACCCTGCAGGTGGATGTCGAAGCGGAACCCGTCCGGCGCGGCAGCGGCCAGCAGGGTGTCGCGGCGGTCGGGGTCGATGCCGGTCAGCACCGGGTCGGTGGCGTTCGCCGCCGGCTCGTCGGGGAAGTAGAGCCGGGTCACCAGGCGGTGCAGCAGCCCCCGGCCGAGGACCGACAGGGTCAGGTGCGGTGCCTCGACACCGCCGTCCGGGTCGGGCAACGCCCCCGGTCGGACGGTGAGCAGCCGGTAGCAGCCCTGGTCGTCGGTCTCGCTGCGCCCGAATCCCCGGAACCCGGCGAGCGCCGGTGGCCGGGCCCCACGCGGGTCGTCCGGGTGGTCGAACCGGCCGTCCGGGTCGGCCTGCCAACTCTCCACCAGCGCGTCGACCACGGGGTCCCCGGCGCCGTCGACGATCCGGCCCCGGATCCAGAACGCGCCGGGGGTGCCGTCGGGGACGACGTACGGGCCGTCGGGCCAGCGCAGCCCGATGCTCAGGTACGGCCCGACGGTCTGCGCGGGGGTGACGCCCAGCCGGTCACGCATCGTCGTCGCCGTCCTCGAAGGGGGTGTCCTCCCGGCCCCGCAGCACGATGTCGAACGCGTAGGCCAGCGCCCACTCCGGCTCGGTGCCGGCGTGGTCGTACCGGGCGATCAGCCGTTGCCGGGCTGCGGGGTCACGGACGGAGTGCAGCACCGGGTCCTGGAAGAAGAGCGGGTCGCCGGGGAAGTACATCTGGGTGACCAGGCGTTGGGTGAACGCCCGACCGAAGAGGGAAAAGTGGATGTGCGCCGGCCGCCAGGCGTTGTCGTGGTTACGCCAGGGGTAGGCCCCGGGCTGCACGGTGACGAACCGGTACCGTCCCTGGTCGTCGGTGAGCGTGCGTCCCACGCCGTCGAAGTGCGGGTCGAGCGGGGCCGGCCAGGTGTCGCCGGTGTGGCGGTAGCGTCCGGCGGCGTTGGCCTGCCAGATCTCCACCAGTGTGTGGGGCACCGGGCGGCCGTCGCCGTCGCGGACCCGGCCGTGCACGATGATCCGCTGCCCCTGCGGTGGTGCGTCGTGCTGGCGGGTCAGGTCGTGGTCGAGGTCACCGACCCGGTCGTGGCCCAGCAGCGGCCCGGTGACCTCGGTCAGCCGCTGCGGCAGGTGGGCCAGCGGTCGCCGTGGTGCCCGCGCCACCGTCGACCGGTAGTCGGGGCTGAGCAGGGGTGGGTGGACGTCGACGTCGTCACGCCGGTACGCCGGCAGCACCGGCGCCCTGCCGGCCCGATGGGCGGTGTCCTCGGTCATCGTCGTCTCCCGTCAGACGGTCGGGCCTGGGGCCTGGGGCCGGTCGGCAGGGGTGCCGTGCCTGGTCGCCTCCAGCGCGCGCAGCACCGCCAACTCGTGGGCCGTCGGCGGGTCGTTGGTGGTCAGCGGTTCGGCGACGGCGAGGTCCCAGCCGGCCGCCGCCCGCGCCTGCTCCCGGGTCACGCCGGGGTGCAGCCGGGTCAGGGTCAGCTCGCAGCTGACCGGGTCGGGTTCGAGGACCCCGAGGTCGGTGATCACCAGTCGGGGGCCGCCGCCGCGCAGGCCGAGCCGTTCCCGGTCCCCCGCCCCTGTCCCGTACCCGACGGAGGTGACGAAGTCGACCCGTTCGGTGAACGTACGGCGGCTCTGCCGCACGATCACCACGACCTCGCCGCAGGAGGCGGCGATCTCCGGCGCCCCACCGGCACCGGGCAGCCGGACCGCCGGGGTGGCGTAGTCGCCGACGACGGTGGTGTTGAGGTTGCCGTACCGGTCGAGTTGCGCCGCACCGAGGAAACCCACGTCGATCCGGCCGGGTTGGAGCCAGTAGTTGAACACCTCGGGCACCGACACCACCGCGTCGGCGGTGTCGGCGAGGACGCCGTCGCCGATGGACAGCGGGAGCCGGTCGGGTTTCGCGCCGAGGCAGCCGGACTCGTAGACGAGCACCAGGTTGGGGGCGTGGGTGACCCGGGCGAGGTTCGCCGCGGTGCTCGGCAACCCGATCCCGACGAAGCAGGCCGTGCCGTCGCGCAGTTGCCGGGCGGCGGCGACGGTCATCATCTCGTCGGCGGTCCAGTCGGTGCCCGGACGCGGGCCGCTCACGTCGACACCCCGGGGCGCGGTCGGTGCCCGGTGGCGGGCCGCGCGTTCACGCCGCCGCCCCGGCCCGGTGCACGTGCCGGTCGAGCCAGGCCCGGAAGGTGTCGCGGTCCCGGCTGACCGCGTCCCAGGCCCGGTAGAAGTCGTTGTCCCGCACCGAGTAGCCCTGGGCGTAGGAGGGGTGCGCGCCGCCGGGCACCTCGGCGACGGCGGTGACCGCCCAGCCGGGCAGCACCACCTGGCCGGGCACCGGCGTCAGCTCGGCCACGATCTCCTCGACGGTGACCAGGGACCGGTGGGCGGCCAGCACCGCCTCCTTCTGCACGCCGGTGATGCCCCACAACTGCACGTTGCCGGCCCGGTCGGCGCGCTGGGCGTGCACCACCGTCACGTCGGGGCGCAGGGCCGCCACGGCGGTGAGGGTCTCGCCGGTGAAGGGGCAGTCGACCGGTCGGATGTTGGCCGTGTGCCGGGGCAGGTCGGTGCCGGTGTAGCCGCGCAGCACGGCGAACGGCAGCCCGGACGCGCCGGCCACGTAGCGGTTGGCCATCCCGGCGTGGCTGTGCTCCTCCAGCTCCAGTGGACCCGGCCAGGCGTGCTGCACGGCGTCGCGGAACCGGTGCAGCGAACCGACTCCCGGGTTGCCGCCCCAGGAGAAGACCAGGCGGCGGGCACATCCCGCCCCGATGAGCTGGTCGTAGATGACGTCGGGGGTCATCCGCGCCAGGGTCAGCTCCCGGCGTCGCTGGCGGATGATCTCGTGACCGGCGGCGAACGGGATGAGGTGGGTGAACCCTTCCAGGGCCACCACGTCGCCGTCGTGCACCAACTCCGCCACGGCGTCGGCCAGCGGGACGAGCTTCGCCATGGGCCTGCCACCTCGCCTCGGACTGGTGTTCGCCATGCGGACTCTCGTGCTCAT
Organism: Micromonospora sp. NPDC049081; assembly: GCF_040648835.1. Taxonomy (NCBI): domain Bacteria; kingdom Bacillati; phylum Actinomycetota; class Actinomycetes; order Micromonosporales; family Micromonosporaceae; genus Micromonospora; species Micromonospora sp. NPDC049081. Next base: position 224,272 of record NZ_JBEZEK010000007.1, read on the forward strand.
GTCGAACGTACGGCCGGCGGCGACATCCGTCAATGTCCTGCCTCGCCCCCGACGCCGGTCGACAGGCGTCCGGGCAGGGCGTTGACGGGAGCCGGGGCACGTGCCAACGTTCTAGAAGAGAACACCCGTTCGGTCAGCGAACACCGTCGGCGGCCCGTGGCCGGAGCCGGGCGGCGGTCAGGCGTCCAGGAAGGACGGACCGGGATGCGTACCCAGGTCGGCATCGTCGGCGCCGGGCCGGCGGGACTCATGCTGTCGCACCTGCTGCACCGGCACGGCATCGCCTCGGTGGTGCTGGAGAGCCGCAGCCGCGAGCACGTCGAGCACCGGCTGCGCGCCGGGGTGCTCGAACAGGGCTCGGTCGACCTGCTCTGTCGCACCGGCCTCGGCGAGCGGCTGCTCCGCGAGGGGCTGCGGCACGAGGGCATCGAGCTGCGCTTCGCCGGGGAGTCGCACCGGGTGCCGATGACCGAGCTGACCGGGCGGGCGATCACCGTCTACGGGCAGCAGGAGGTCGTCAAGGACCTGATCGCCGCCCGCCTCGCGGCCGGCGGCACGATCCTGTTCGACGCCGAGGTGACCCGGCTCGACGGGCTCGACTCCCCCGACCCGGTGGTCCACTACCGACGCGACGGCCGCGAGGAGGAGCTGCGCTGCGACTTCGTGGCCGGCTGCGACGGGTTCCACGGGGTGAGCCGGGGCGCGGTGCCCGACGGGGTGCTGACCAGCTACGAACGGGCGTACCCGTTCGCCTGGCTGGGGGTGCTCGCCGCCGCCGCGCCGGCCGTGGAGGAACTCGTCTACGCCCACCACGAGCGGGGTTTCGCCCTTTACAGCATGCGCTCACCGCAGGTCTCCCGGCTCTACCTCCAGGTCGCCCCCGACGAGGACCTCGCCGCGTGGCCGGACGAGCGGATCTGGGCGGAGCTGCGGGTCCGGCTGGAGACGGTGCCGGGCTGGTCGCTCACCGAGGGACCGGTGCTGGAGAAGTCGATCACCCCGATGCGCAGCTTCGTGGTGGAGCCGATGCAGTGGGAGCGGCTGTACCTGGCCGGGGACGCCGTGCACATCGTCCCGCCGACCGGGGCGAAGGGCATGAACCTGGCGATGGCCGACGTGGCGCTGCTCGGCGACGCGTTCGCCGCCTGGTACGACCACGGCCGCACCGACCTGCTGGCCGGCTACTCGACCACCGCGCTGCGCCGGGTGTGGCGGGCGCAGCACTTCTCCTGGTGGATGACCTCGATGCTGCACCGGTTGGCGCACGACGACCCGTACGAGGCGAAGTTGCAGACCGCGACGCTGCGGTACGCCGCCACCTCCCGCGCCTACGCGACGAGCCTGGCCGAGAACTACGTGGGCCTGCCCGAGGTCTGACCGGGCCGGACCGCAGCTCAGCCCGGGGTGGCGGGCACCCCGCGATGCCCCCTGCCGTCAGGTGTGACGGGGGCGACGCCACCATGACGCACCGTCGTTCAACTTATCCATGACGGGCGTCAGAAATTCTTGACTTTCGATGCCGGGGTGGCTGACCATGGCCAACACAGCGGCGTACGCCCCTCACGCAGCGGTCGTCCCCCGCAGATCCGAGGCATCCCGCCGGCTTCCGACGCACCCCACCACCCCCGCCCAGGAAGGGCCTCGTCAATGAAGAAGGTCATGGCTCTCGGGTTGATCGCCGTCACCGCGATCGCCCTCACCGGATGTACCGACTCCGACGCGTCCACCCCGTCCGCGCCGACCTCCGGCGACCTGCGCAAGGTCCGGGTCGCGGCGCTGCCGATCACCGAGACCGCCGCGCTGTGGGGCGGCATCAAGGCGGGCATCTTCGCCGAGCGGGGGCTCCAGGTCGAGGTGGTCCCCGCCCAGGGCGGCGCGCAGGCCATCCCGGCGCTGATGAACGGCGACATCGACTTCGCGATCGGCCAGCCCTTCGGCCCGTTCCGCGCCGACCTGCAGAACCTCGGCGTCGTCATCATCGGCAACTACGCCTCCTCGTACGCCGACGGCGACGACATCAACGCCGTGGTCGCCTCGGCGAAGTCCGGCATCAGGCGACCGGCCGACCTCGCCGGCAAACGGGTCGCGGTCAACAGCCTGGGCGCGGCCGGCGACGTCACCATCATGGCGGCGGTGGAGCAGGACGGCGGCGACCCCAAAAAGATCAAGTTCGTCGAGGTGGCCTTCCCCGACGCCCCGGCCCAACTGGCGGCGGGCAACATCGACGCCGCCTGGGTGCCCGAACCCTTCGTCACCCAGCTCAGGGGCCGGGGCGACACCCTGGTCGTCGCCCCCTACCAGGCGGTCGTCCCCGGCCTGGCCACCCTCACCACGATCACCACGACCGCCCGCACCGACAAGGACGCCAAGCTGGTCGAGGACTTCTCCGCGGCGATGAGGAAGACCCTGGAGTGGGCGCAGGACCCCGCCAACCAGCCGGCCGTACGACAGGCCATCAAGGACAACCTCCAACTGCCGCCGCCGGTGGCGGAGTCGGTCCGGCTCCCGGCGTTCGGCTGGGACGTCGACCGGGCGAGCCTGCAGAAGCTCGCCGAACTCGCGCAGAAGTACCGGGTGCTCGACCGGCAGCCCGACCTCGACCGGCTCATCCGTCAGCAGTGACCCGGGGCGGCACCGCCCGTCCCGGCCGACGCACCGGGACGGGCCGGCCGCGCCCCCCGCGACCACGGAGGTGACATGCGCCTGCCCCCCACCCGACGCCCCCGCGCGTCACGCAGGGCGCTGCTGGGCGTCGCCGGCCTGGCCGGGTTCCTCGCCGTCTGGCAGAGCGTCCCGGCACTCGGCCTGATCGACCCGCAGTACCTGCCGTACGTGACGGACGTGCTGGCCCGGCTGTCCGAACAACTCGTCGACCTCGCGTTCTGGCGGCGGCTGGGCAGCACCATGACCTCCTGGGCGATCGGCCTGACGGTGGCGACGATCGCCGCCGTCGGTCTCGGTACGGTCGTCGGCCTGGTGCCGTTCCTGCGGCGGGCCACCCACACGATGGTCGAGTTCCTGCGCCCCATCCCGTCGGTCGCCCTCATCCCGCTCGCCGTGCTGATGTTCGGCATCCAACGGCAGGCCGCCCTGGTCATCATCGTCTACGCGTCGTTCTGGCAGGTGTTCGTGCAGGTGATCTACGGGGTCGCCGACGTCGACACGGTCGCCCGGGACACCGCGCTCAGCTTCGGCCTGCGCCGCTGGGAACGGTGGACGCACCTCGTCCTGCCGACCACCCTGCCGTACCTGCTGACCGGTCTGCGGCTGGCGGCGGCGGTGGCGCTCATCCTGGCCGTCACCGCGGAGATGGTGATCGGCAACCCGGGCCTCGGCCGCATGATCGAGCTGTCCCGCTCCGCCGGGGACGCCGTCGGCCTGTACGCCCTCGTCGTGGTCACCGGACTGCTCGGGCTGGCGGTGAACCTCGTGTTCCGGTTCGTCGAGCGGCGGACGTTGTCCTGGCACGAGTCCGTCCGTGGGGAGCGGGCGCTGTGACCGCGTACCCGGGGAGGACGGTGACCCCGCCGCGCCGCCGCGCGGTCGGTCACCGCACCGCGGCGGGTGTGCTGCACGCGCTCGGGCTGCCGGTGCTGCTGCTGGTGCTGTGGGGCCTGGTGGCGACCAGGACGACGAGCCGGTTCTTCCCCGACCCGGTGACGATCGCCGACGCCTTCGTCGACACCTGGGTCGGGCCGGCGTTCGTCGAGGACGTGCTGCCCAGCCTCGCCCGCCTCGGCCTCGGCGTCGCCGCGTCGATCGTGCTCGGCGTCGCCGCCGGCACCGTCATCGGCCTGACCCCGTGGCTGCGGGAGCTGCTCGAACCGCTGTTGGAGTTCGTCCGGGCGGTCCCGCCGCCGGTGCTGATCCCGGTGATGATGATCCTGCTCGGGATCACCGACACCATGAAGGTCGTGGTGATCGTCTCCGGCGCGGTCTGGCCGATCCTGCTGAACACGATCGAGGGGGTCCGGGGCATCGACAGCGTGCTGACGCAGACCGCGCGGTCGTTCCGGGTCACCTGGTGGGAGCGGCTGTGGTTCCTGGTCCTCCCCGCCGCCAGCCCCCGGATCATGGCCGGCGTGCGGCAGGCCCTCTCGGTCGCGCTCATCCTGATGGTCATCTCCGAGATGTTCGCCTCGTCGGCCGGGCTGGGTTACCGGATCGCCTACTTCCAACGCAACTACCTCATCGCCGAGATGTGGAGCGGCATCCTGCTGCTCGGCGGGGTCGGCGTGCTCCTCGCCGTCGTCTTCGGGCTCGTCGAACGGCGCGTGCTGCGCTGGTACCACGGAATCAGGGAGGTCAACCGTGCCTGACCGGGGCACCCTGCTGCGGGTGGAGCAGCTACGCAAGGTCTACGAGTCCCCCACCGGCGACGTCGAGGCGATCGGGGACCTCAGCTTCACGATGGACGCCGGCGAACTCGTCTGCATCGTCGGACCGTCCGGGTGTGGCAAGACCACCCTGCTGAAGTGCCTCGCCGGTCTGCTGCGCCCCACCGGCGGTGTGGTCGAGATGCACGGGACGCCGGTGACCGGCCCCAGCCCCGCCATGGCCGTGGTGTTCCAGGAGTACGGCCGCAGCCTCTACCCGTGGCTGACGGTGCGCGGCAACGTCGAGCTGCCGCTGCGGCACAAGAAGCTCTCCCGCGCGCAGCGGGACACCCTGGTCGCCGACGCGCTCGACGCGGTGGGTCTGGCGCACGCCGCCCGCAGCCACCCGTGGCAGCTCTCCGGCGGGATGCAGCAGCGGGTGGCGATCGCGCGGGCCGTGGCGTACCAGCCGGAGGTCCTGATCATGGACGAGCCGTTCGCCGCGGTGGACGCGCAGACCCGGGCCGACCTGGAGGACCTGGTGCGTGAGCTGCACGCCCGGCGCGGGATCTCGGTGCTGTTCGTCACCCACGACATCGACGAGTCGGTCTACCTCGGGCAACGGGTGCTCGTGCTGTCCCACGCGCCGACCCGGGTCCGCGAGGACGTCGCGGTCGACCTGCCGGCCGAGCGCGACCAGATCACCACCCGCGCCCTGCCCCGGTTCACCGAGCTGCGCACACACGTCTACGGCGAGATCCAGCGGGCCAAACGCGGGCACAATGTGGCCCCGCGACCCGCGCCGTGAGCGCGCCGGGCGACACCCGTCGGAGGGGATGACTGTGGGTAGGCGTCAGCCGAAGCAACTGGTGCTCGCCTTCTTCGGCGAACACATCGTCGACGCCGACACCGGGCCGATCCGGGCGAGTGTCCTGATCACCGTGCTGGAGGGGGCCGGGGTCGCCGCACCGGCGACCCGGGCCACCCTCGACCGGCTGGTGCGCAGCGGCATCCTCGCCCGGGGCCGCAGCGGCCGGGAGACGTTGTTCTCGCTGACCGAGCACGGCGCGGCGGTGCTGCGCGAGGCGACGTACCGGGTGCGCGGGCCGAGGCCGTTCGACCCGCAGGGCAGCGGCTGGACCCTGGTCACCTTCTCCATCCCGGAGGGGCAGCGCACGCTGCGGCACCGGCTGCGCTCCACCCTCACCTGGGAGGGCTTCGCGCCGATCCGCGACGGGCTGTGGCTGGCCCCCGGCGAGGTCGACCTCGCCGGGTCGCTGGAACCGCTGCGGCAGGACCTCGCCCCGCACGCCGTGGTCGCCTTCCACGCCCGCGAACTCGCCGGTTTCCCGATCGGCGAGAGCGTACGCGCCGCCTGGGACATCGAGGCGATCCGGCGCGAGCACCTCGCGTTCATCGACCGGTGGGCCGACCCGGCCGCGACCACGGCGGCGGCGGGCGCGCTGACCCTGCGCACGATGCTGGTGGCGGACTGGCTGGCGCTGCTGCGGGCCGACCCGAGGCTACCGGCGGAGTTCATGGACGCGCAGTGGCCGGCGGCCAGGTCGGTGCAGACCTACCGTCGGGCGCACCGGGCGCTGGCCGAGGCGTCCACGGCGGAGTTCGCCGCCCTCGTCACCCACCGGCCCACGGTCAGCCGGCGAACCGCGCCCGCAGCTGCGTCTTCCGCACCTTCCCCGACGCGGTCCGCGGCAACTCGTCCACGATGACCACGTTCCTGGGCAGCTTGTAGCGGGCGATCCGACCGTCCAGGTGCGCCCGCACGACGGCGGTGTCCACGCGCGCCCCCTCCCGTACGGTCACCACCGCCCACGGCACCTCACCCCAGCGGTCGTCGGGCACCCCGATGACCGCCGCCGAGACCACCCCGTCGATCTCGCCGAGCAGCAGCTCGATCTCGGCCGGGTAGATGTTCTCGCCACCCGAGATGATCATGTCCTTGAGCCGGCCGGAGACGTGGAGGCAGCCGTCGTCGTCGAGGCGGCCCAGGTCACCCGAGCGGAACCAGCCGTCGGCGGTGAACGCCTCGGCGGTCGCCGCCGGCAGCCCGTGGTAGCCGGGGAAAACGTTGGGCCCGGCCACCTCGATCTGACCCAGCTCACCGGCGGGCAGCACCGCCCCGCCCGGGTCGGTGATCCGCACGTCGGTGAAGAAGTGCGGCAGACCGACGCTGCCCTGCTTGGCCCGGGTCATCGCCGGTGGCAGCGCGGTCACGCCCGGCGACGCCTCGGTCATCCCGTACCCCTGGGAGAACGACAGGCCGCGCGCCTCGTAGGCGTCGAGGATGCGGGTCGGCACCGCGGAGCCACCGCAGGTGAGCTTCGCCAACGTCGACAGGTCGGTCGTGGCCCAGTCCGGGTGGTCGGCCAGCAGCTGGTAGGTGGTCGGCACCCCGCTGAGCATGGTGACCCGGTGCCTGGCGATCTGCGCGAGCGCCCGGCCCGGCTCGAAGCCCCGCTCGACGACCATCGTGGCGCCCTTGAGGATGACGGGCAACGCGCCCATCCCCAGCGAGGCGACGTGGAACAGCGGCGAGATCATCAGCGCCACGTCGGTCGAGACGACGTCGTAGTCGACCACACAGTTGAGGGCGACCCAGGTGAGGTTGCCGTGGGTCAGCACCGCACCCTTGGCCCGCCCGGTCGTGCCCGAGGTGTAGACGATCGCCGCCGGATCGTCCGGGCCGGTGGGGGCAGGACCGGGGTGCCCGGCGTCGACCGCCCGGGTCAGCCGGGTCAGGCCCGGCCGCTGCGGGGTGCCCTCGCCGGTGACGACGGTCTGCGGAGGCCGCGCGGCCGGCAGGGCGGCGGCCACCGGTGCGGCGAACTCCGGGTCGTGGATCAGCACCCGGGCGGCGCTGTCGGTCAGGAGGTGACCCACCTCGGGAGGTGCCAGCCGGGTGTTCACCGGCACGAAGACGGCGCCGACCTGCGCCACCCCGAACATCACCTGGAGGAACTCCGGACTGTTCTCCCCCAGGTAGGCGACGGCGTCACCGACGCCGACACCACGCCCCCGCAACACCGCCGAGACCCGGTCCACCGCGTCGGCGAACTGGGCGTAGGTGACGGTCGCGTCCGCGCCGTGGACGAGGGCGACCTTGTCCGGGGACCTGAGTCGACGCCTGGCCACCCAGGCACCGATTCCGTGCTGGTGCATCAGCAGTCTCCTGGTGGTGGAGGTGGTGGTGGGTCACCCGGCGCGGACGCCGCCGGGCTCAGCCGTGGAAGCGGTACAACCCCCGGGCGACCACCGCCGGCTTGACACCGCCCTCGATCTCGATGCTCTGGTCGACGGTGAGCTGGTAGCCACCCCGGACCTCGACCACCTCGACGACGGTGGCCCGCATCCGCACCCGCGCCCCGACCACGACCGGCGCGGGGAAGCGCACCCGGTCGAGGCCGTAGTTCACCTTGGTGGTCACCCCCTTGACCTCCAGCAGCTCGGTCCAGAACGGCACCGCCAGGGACAGGGTCAGGAAGCCGTGCGCGACCGGTGCGCCGAACGGGCCGGCCTTGGCCCGTTCCGGGTCGACGTGGATCCACTGGTGGTCGTCGGTGGCGTCGGCGAACAGGTTCACCTGGTCCTGGGTGACCGTGCGGTAGCCGGTGTACCCCAGGTCGGTGCCGGCGAGGTCGGCGAGCTGGTCGTAGGTGATGGTCGTGGTCATGGCGCTTCCTCTCGTCGTTCCCGGGCGAGGCCCAGCAGCCGGGCCGCGTTGTCCTTGAGGATGCCCGGGAGCACGTCCGGCTTGAGGTCGGTGGCCGCCACGTCACGCAACCACCGCTCGGGGGTGAGCAGCGGGTAGTCGGTGCCGAAGAGCACCCGGCGCCTGAGCACCGAGTTGGCGTGGCGTACCAGCTCCGCCGGGAAGTACTTCGGGCTCCAGCCGGACAGGTCGATCCAGGTGTTGGGCTTGTGGGTGGCCACCGACAGCGCCTCGTCCTGCCAGGGCACCGACGGGTGGGCCATCACGATCTGCAGGTCGGGGAAGTCGGCGGCGACCGGGTCGAGCAGCATCGGGTTGGACAGGCCGAGCCGCAGCCCGTAGCCGCCCGGCAGGCCCGCGCCGATGCCGGTCTGCCCGGTGTGGAAGATCGCCGGGAGGCCGGCCCGCTCGATCAGGGCCCACAGCGGCGCGTACGCGTCGTCGCCGGGGTCGAAGCCCTGCACCGTGGGGTGGAACTTGAAGCCGCGTACCCCCTCCTGCTCGATCAGCCGGGCGGCGAGGTCGAGGGCCGCCCCGCCGGTGCGCGGGTCGACCGAACCGAAGGGGATCAGCACGTCGGCGTGCTCGGCGGCGGCGCGGGCGATGTCGACGCTGGACAGCGGCGGATGCCGCAGTTGGGTGCCCGCGTCCACGGTGAACACGACGGCGGCCATGCCGCGCTCGCGGTAGTAGCGCGCCACCGCGTCGACCGCCGGCCGGGGCCCGTCCGTGCGGAAGTACTTCGACACGGCCGCCACCAGCGGTACGGGCAACGAGGCGTGACCGTGGTCGTCGACCTCGATGTGCACGTGCATGTCGATCGCGGTGACGGCGTCGAGGTCGATCGCGGGCTGGTACATGGGCGGCAGCCTCCGTCGGGCGGGTCCGGTCCGGCGGGGCGGGCGGACGGTCTCGTCGGTCAGGTGACGGTGGGCCGGGTCAGGGATTGGCCGGCTGGAACTGGGCGGGCAGCTCGGGGAAGCGTTCGCCGACGCTCTGCGCGGCCCCGTCGAACGTGGTCGGCCAGGCCTCCACCAGCGCGTCGTAGGTCCAGCCGCCCTCCCGGTAGGCGGTCACCGCCGCCTCCGGATGGGTCCAGATCTGGAGGCGGTCACCACCCACCCCGATCACCTGCCCGGTCACCTGGGCGGCCGCGTCGGACGCGAGGAACGCGACCAGACCGGCCACGTCGGCGGCCGTGCCGAAACCGAGGTCGTGCCGGAAGAACGCGGGCATCGGCTCACCGGCCGCCTCGGCCCGCACCGCAGCGGCGAAGTAGGGGACGGTGGCGGTCATCGCGGTGGCGGCGACCGGGACGACGGTGTTGGCGGTGATGCCGGCCCGCTTCAGCTCCAGCGCCCAGGTGCGGACCATGCCGACGATGCCCGCCTTGGCCGCCGCGTAGTTGGTCTGACCGAAGGTGCCGCGTTGACCGGTGGGTGACCCGATGCAGATGATCCGTCCGCCCGCGTCGGCCTGCCGCATGTGCCGCACCGCCTCGCGCACCGTGGTGAACGTGCCGCGCAGGTGCACGGTGACGACAGTGTCGAAGTCGTCGTCGGTCATCTTCCACAACACGGTGTCGCGCAGCACGCCGGCGTTGGTGACGAGGATGTCCAGTCGGCCGAAGTGCGCGACCGCCGTGCTGACGAGTTCCTGCGCGGTCTCGGTCGGGCCGACGGGCGCGGTCACCGCGACGGCCCGCCCGCCGGACGCCTCGATCGCCGCCACCGCGTCGGCCGTGGTGCCCGCGTCGACGTCGTTGACCACGACGGAGGCCCCCCGCCGCGCCAGCTCCTGGGCGTAGGCCAGACCGAGGCCACGCCCGGACCCGGTGACGATGGCGACTTTGCCGTCCAGTGACATGGGCACTCCCTTTCGTCGATGCGATCTGAGCACGAACCGTTGAGAATGTCAATTATTTGGGAACCTTGCTACCATCGTCGCCATGTCCCCCGCCGAACGGACCCGGCCGACCGGACGCGACCGGCTGCGGGACAGCACGCTCGCCGGTGACCTGAGCTTCCTGCTGGCCCGCGCCAACGCGCGCGCGCTCGCGGCGGCCAACACCGCCCTCGCCGCACACGGACTGAAGGCCCGCTCCTACTCGGTGCTCGCCCTGGCCGCCGACGACGTCCGCCCGACCCAGCGGGAACTCGCCGAATTCCTGCACCTCGACCCCAGCCAGGTCGTCGCCCTGATCGACGGGCTGGAGCAGCGCCAACTGGTCGAGCGGCACGCCGACCCCGCCGACCGCCGGGCCAACGTCCTCACCGCCACCGACGCCGGACGGGCCCTGTTCGCCCGCGCCCAGGACGCCGTCCGCGCCGTGGGGCTCGACTCGCTGGCCAGCATGACGCCCCGCGACCACGAACGGCTGGCCCACCTGCTGCGACTGCTCGCCTTCCCCGACTGACGCCGGCCCGGCCGGTGCTCACCCGTGCGCGCCGCCCAACGCCCGGGACAGCACCCGGCCCGCGGCCTGCACCAGCGGGGCCAGCGCCACCGGGTCGGCCCGGTCGTGGGCGACCACCAACGACAGCGCCGCCACCACCCCCTCCGGGGCGCGGATCGGCGCGGCCACCGACAGGGCGTCCATGGTGACCTGCCGGTCGCTGACCGCGTACCCGACCCGGCGCACCTCGGCCAGACAGCGGCGCAGCCGCCCCGGATCGGTGACGGTCAGCTCGGTGTACCGCTCCAACGGCGCGGCCAGCACCCGCTCCTGCACCCCGACCGGCGCGTAGGCGAGCAGGACCAGGCCGACGCCGGTGGCGTGCAGGGCGAAGCGGCCACCCACCCGGGTGAGCACCGGCACCGCGTGCCGGCCGGCGATCCGCTCGATGAAGACGAGTTCGTCGTCCTGCCGGACGGCGAGCTGCACGTTCTCGTGGGTCACCTCGTAGAGGTCCTCCATCACCGGCAGGGCCACCTCCCGCAACCCCAGCCCCCGGGGCGCCAGCGAACCCACCTCCCACAACCGCAGGCCGATCCGGTACCGCCCGTCGACGCCGCGTTCCAACGCCCCCCAGGCGAGCAGCTCGGCCGCCCGGCGGTGCACGGTGGACAGTGGCAACCCGGTGCGCCGGGCCAGCTCGCTCAGCGTCAGCGCCGGGCTCGCCGGGGTGAACGCGTCCAGCAGCGCCAGCACCCTGCTGGTCACCGACCGTCCCGGTTGGCCGCGCATCCCACCATCCTCCCCGCCCGCGCCGGCCGGTCACAGCTCCAGGACGAGCCGGGGCGTACGAGCCCGGGAGACACAGATCATCATGGTGTCCCCGGCGGCCCGCTCCTGCGCGGTGAGCAGGCTGTCGCGGTGCTCCGGCACCCCGGCGAGCACCGGGGTCTCACAGGTGCCGCAGGTGCCCTCCCGACAGGACGACAGGACCGGCACCCCGGCCTCCTCCACCGCCCGCAGGATCGGCACCCCCGGGGGCACGCGCACCGTGCGCCCGGAGAGGGCGAGTTCGACCTCGATCGCCGTCTCCGGCCCGTCGGCGTCGCCCCGGGGGGTGAACCGCTCGACGTGCAGTCGGCCGGGCGGCCAGTCGGCGCAGTGTTCCTCCACCGCCCGGACCAGGGATTCCGGGCCGCAGCAGTAGACGAGGCCGTCGCCCGGCCGGCCCAGCAGCCCGGTCAGGTCGAGCAGCCCGGTCTCGTCCTGCGGACAGAGGCACACCCGGTCGCCGTATCGCTCCCGCAGGGCCGTGGCGAAGGCCATGGTGGCGCGGCTGCGTCCGCCGTACGCCAGTCGCCAGTCGGCGCCGGCGGCGTCGGCCGCGTCGACCATCGGGCGGATCGGGGTGATCCCGATGCCACCGGCCACGAAAAGGTAGCGCCGCGCCGCGACCAGCGGGAAGGTGTTGCGGGGCCCGTGCACCCGGACGGTGCCGCCGACGGTGAGCCGGGCGTGCGCCAGCCGGGAGCCACCGCGCCCGTCCGGCTCCCGCTGCACGGCGATCCGCAGGACGGACCGGTCGGCCGGATCACCGCAGAGGGAGTACTGCCGCACCAGTTCCGGGCCCAGCGCCAGGTCGACGTGCGCGCCCGGGGTCCACCGGGGCAGGTCACCACCGTCCGGGCGGGCCAGCCCGATCTCGACGACCTCCGCTGCCACCCGCTCCCGGGCCACCACCGTCAGTTCCACCCCGACCAGCCCGTCCCCGACCGGCCCGTCCCTCGTCGGCCCGTCCCCGACCGGCCCGTCCTTCGTCAGCCCGTCCCTCGTCGGTCTGTCCCCGGTCATGCCGGCACCGCCAGCCGGGCGGGCGGGCCGGACGCCGGCACGGTCGCCGTCGCGTGGCCCCGCGGGTGGCCGAGCAGCCACTCCCACAAGGCCACCGGCTCGTCGGCGAGGCGCTCGGCGCCACAGTGGCAGGTCCCGCGCAGCACGTCGGTGCCCGGCACCCAGTGGACCCGGTAGACCCGCTGCCCGGCGGGTGCGGTCACCGGGGCGCTCCCACCGTCCCGGAGCCGACCAGCCGGGCCAGCAGCCGTCGGGCGGCCAGCCCACCGGTGTCGATGTTGATGCTCAGCTCCTGGTACCGCTCCGGTTCGGCTGCGATCACCCGCTCCAGCGTGTTCAGCGCCGCCACGTCCTGCATCACCACGGTGTGGTTGCTCTGGTGCAGGTACGCGCTGACCGACTCGTCGTCGACCGCGAAGTCGCGCGCCACCGCCCAGAAGTCGTACGTGGTGTGCGCGGTCGACGGGGTGATGGCGTAGACGATCTCGGCGTGGAAGGCGTCGCTGTCCTCCCCCTGCGCGGGCGGGTAGACGCCCTGCGGGGCGATCCGGCTGTGCAGCAGGTAGAGGCACGGCGGGTGGTACTCGATGTCCTGCCAGCGGGTGATCCGGCCCTGGATGCCGGTCGAGCGGGCGTAGAACGGCGGGCACTCGGCGTCGTCCATGTGCCGGCTGACGTGCACCACACCCCGTTCCTCGTCGACCTCGGTGGTGATCGGGGTGTCCGCCACCTCGGGGGTGCCGATGTAACCGCCGTGCAGGTAGGTCTCGTGGGACAGGTCCATCAGGTTGTCCACCAGCAGGCCGTACCGCGCGTCCAGCGGGGCCATGCCCCGGACCACCGCGTACCGGGGGTCGGCCAGCCAGGGCGCGCGGGGGATGGTGGCCGGGTCGGCCCGCTCCCGGTCCCCGATCCATACCCAGACGAAGGAGTCCTGTTCCACCACCGGGTAGGCCGCGACCCGCGCGGTACGCGGAATCCGCTGCTGACCGGGTACGAAGACGCAACTGCCGGTGGGGTCGTAGGTGAAGCCGTGGTAGCCGCAGACGATCATGTCGCCGTCGAGGCGGCTCTGCGACAACGGGAAGCGCCGGTGCACACACCGGTCGGCGAGCGCCACGGCCTCCCCGGCAGCGGTGCGGTACAGCACCAGCGGTTCACCGAGCATCGTACGGGCGAGCAGGTCCCGGCCGACCTCCCCGCCGTGGGCAGCCACGTACCACTGGTCCCGGGCGAACTCCATCCGAACGACCTCCCGCCGGGCGAACATCGATGGAGTCGAATCATTCCGTCCCGGGGTCCAGCGTGGAGCCGGTCTTGCACTCAGTGGAATGCGGAGTGTCGGGGACCCGCCGGAGGCGGTGCCGGCCGGGCACGCCGACTCCCCGGCCCACGGCGGTGGACCGGGGCAGTGGGCCAGGGGCGGTGGGCTGGGGCGATGGGCCAGGGGCGGTGGGCCGGGGGCGTAACGGCTCGCCGTCCGGCAGGATGGTGGGGTGAGCACGAAGGGCTACGCGTTCGACAATGCGAGTGACCAGGCCGGCGCCCACCACGACGCGCTGGCGGACCTGCTGGACGGGCCGACCCGGGCCGCGCTCGGGCAGTGGGGTGACCTGACCGGCCGGCGGTGCCTGGAGGTGGCCGCCGGTGCCGGCAGCGTCGCGCTGTGGCTGGCCGAACGGGCGGCCGAGGTGGTCGCCACGGACATCGCCCCGCAGCACGTCCCGCCGCACCCCCGGCTCGTCGTCCACCGCCAGGACATCGTCACCGACCAGCCGCCGGGCACCTTCGACCTGGTGCACGCCCGGCTGCTCCTCGGTCACCTGCCCCGGCGCGAGGAGGCCCTGCGGCGGATGGTGGCCGCCCTGGCACCCGGCGGTGTACTGCTCATCGGTGAGTTCGCGCTCCCGCCCGGCGACTTCGTCTCGTCCGCGCCGGACGACGCGACCGCCGACCTGCTGACCCGCTACCTGGCGGCCCACACGGCGGCTCTCGTCGGCAGCGGCCTCGACCTCGCCTGGGCACAGCGGGCCCCGGCGGCCTTCGCAGCGGCCGGCCTGGTCGAGGTCGACTCCCGGACCACCACGGGCCGGTGGCGCGGCGGCGGTCCGGGTTGCCGGCTGCTGCGGGCCGGCATCCCGCAACTGCGCGGCAGCCTGCTGGCCCACGGGTTGACCGACGCCGACCTCACGGCGACGATCGGGGCGTTCGCCGACCCCCGGGTGGTCGTCGAGGGCTTCCACTTCGTCCAGATCAGCGGTCGTGTTCCCCGGCTGCCCCGCCCGGCCTGACGACGGCGTCCCGGCCCGGGGTAGGCGGGGTGGTCCCACACGCCGACCCGCCCCCGACGGCTGATCCGCCGCTCAGGTCGGGCTGCGGACGAAGGTCTGTTCGGTGTGCGAGCCGGCGTCGTCGGCCGTTGTGATCACCAACTGGTCGGCGGTGCAGCGGTACGAGCCGCCGAAGTCCTCCGCCGGGCCGGTCAGGGGCAGCTCACGGTCGTCGACCCGGAGCACCCGGTCGCTGGCGGCGACCTGGTCACGCTGGGCGTACCGGCCGTTCCCGGCCGACCAGCGGTAGGTGACCGTGCCCCGCTGCACACTGCGCACGGTGTGCCCGTTGAGCGTGCCCTCGGCGACGAACAGGTCGTACAGGTCGGTCGCGGTGCCGTCCGCCCGGTAGGCGGTGGCGTGGCCGCCGGCCGGCCCGCTGGACAGGTCCAGGGCACCGTCGGTGCGCAGGCCGGTCAGCACGCCCAGTGGCGAGTCGGGGGCCACCGGCTCGTGGAACCGACCCGCCACGAGCCGCCAGACCCCGACCAGGCAGGGGTCCCGGCCACGGTCACCGGCCGGCGTAGGGCGGTGCGGGGTGACCGCGACCGCCCCGGCGGCCACCAGCAGCACGGGCACCACCACCGCCGGCCACCACCGACGCCGGCCGAGCACCGCGAGCGCGGCCGGCACGGCCGTCCCCACGGCGGCGGCGAGCACCGCCGCCACCGGCGCGACGAGCAGGGCGTGGGTGAGGGCGCGGACGACCACCGTCGGATCGACGGCAGGGGCACACCCGGGGGCACCGGCCACACAGGACACCAGCACGTCGGCGACCACCACCGCGGGCGTCATCAGCGCCCCCGCGGTGAGGGCGGCGAGCAGCGCGTGCGACAGCGACAGGCGTCGGGTGGCGACCGCCGCCACGGCCACGCCCACCTCGACGAACGTGACCGGCAACAGGGTGTGGCTGGTCACCAGGGTCGCCGCGGTCGACGTCGCCAGGCCGGGGTCACGCACCGCGGCTCCGACGCCGAGGGGCACCAGGGGCAGCACCAGCGCCCCGACCACCCCGACGGCCACCCCCGTCCGCAGCGCCCGCCGGGTCGCACCCCGGCCGGCCAGGACCGGGAACAACGCCGCGAGCAACGGCAGCGCGATCAGGTACGGCGCCGAGGCGGCGGTGATCCGCACGTAGAAGCCGATCATGTCGAGCAGGGTCAGCGGGGTCGCGGCCCCGGTGCCCTCGCGGGCGGCGACCAGGTGCAGCATGCTCCACCCGTCGTCGGTGGACCAGGCGTCGAGCACCAGCAACGTCGCCACGTACCCGGCGGTGAGCACCGACGTGGCCACGGCCGCGCCGGCCCACGCCCACCGGATCCGGGTGACCGCCGCCGCGAGGTGCCGCAGGTGGGCCCGGGCGCCGTCGGCCACCCACCGGCCGAGCAGCGCGCCACCGGCGATCCACAGCCCGGCCAGCAGCACCTCGATCCACCAGGCCCGCAGGTCGGTCGCGTACGCGACCCGCCAGGCCAGGCGGCGGCCGACGAGCAGGCCGCAGGCCAGTGCCGCGCCGAACGCCGCGCCGGATGCCGCCGGTCGGCCGGTGTGCCGTGCCCACCAGGCCGCCCGCCACAACGCCCCGGTGGCCACCAGGGCCAGCGGCACGCCGAGCAGGATGCCGGTGACGAAGGCGCTGTCGGTAACCGGGTCCGCGCCCGGCAACACCCGGGGCAGGCTGGTCGCCAGGTCCCGCACCGACGGGGCGGCGATCCCGGCGGCCAGGCCCGCGCCGAGCGCCTCGACCGGGCGGGCGGCGAACCGCCGGCCGGGACGGTCCAGCGCGTCGGCGCGGGCCCGGGCCAGGGGGTGGAACCGGAACAGCCCACCGAGGCGGGCCCACCGCCCCACCTGCCGGTGGTCGGCGGCGAGCAGCGCCCGGACGGCGTCGGCGTCGGCGGCGGGGAGCCGGGCGTCGGCGGTGAACTCCCGGGCCCGCAGCACCGACCACGCCGACACCTGCACGACCAGTGCGAACGCGGCCAGCCGCCAGGAGTCGGCGAGCAGCTGCCGGCCGGCGTCGGCACGCAGGTAGGTGACGGTGACGGGCACGAGCACCCCGAGCGGGAACGCCCAGGCCTGGGCGATGGTCAGCCGGGTGAGGTGGATGTCGCTGTTGCGGACGTGGGCCAGCTCGTGCAGCACGACCGCGCGGAACGCCCGGGGGGCCACCCGGTGGGCGTGCACCAGGCCGAGGTCCAACCGGACGTACCGCAGGGGCCCGGCGCCGAAGGTGTTGCCGCTGATCCGCGCGGACCGGGACACCACGAATGTCGGCGACCGGCGTAGCCCCGCCACCCCGACCAGCTCGGCCAGGTCGGCCCGCAGCGCCTGGGTGCCGGGGACCCGGTCGAGGCGGCGCAGGCCCCGCAGTCGGCACTCGCACCAGGGCGCGACGAGGTAGGCCAGCATGGTCACCGCCAGCAGCACCGCGAGCCCGGCGAGCAGCTGCCCGGCCACGTCCGGTCCGAGGCCGGCGGTGCAGCGCCGGATGGCAGCCAGGCCCGTCTCGTCGACCGTGCCGGCCCGGGCGTCGATCGGGAACGGTCGGGTCCGCAGCACGTCCGCCAGGCACTCGGCGCGGACCCGGGTCGCGTCGCCGTCGACGAGGACCGTCGACCATCCGAACATGCTCGTGCCCACGACGGCGGTGACCGCGGCGACGAACCGGCCGAGGGTCGCCGAGGGCAGTGGCGGTGTCGCCGAGGGCGGCGGCGGTGTCGCCGAGGGCGGCGGCGGTGTCGCCGAGGGCGGCGGCGGTGTCGCCGAGGGCGGCGGCGGTGTCGTCGAGGGCGGCGGCGGTGTCGTCGCGTCGGCCGGGCCGGCGGGGCCGCGCCCGCCCTCAGCGACCGTCGACATCACCCTCGGCAGTGTCGGGCCCGGCGACACCGAAGCGCTGGGCGAACGCGTCGCGTACGGCGTCACGCAACACCGCGACCTGGTCCTCGGTGAGCGTCCAACGGGGATCGCGGGCGGCGGCGGTGACCGCCTCCTCGATCCGCAGCAGCTGACCCGGCCGCAGCCGCACCTCGGGTGGCGGTGGGTCGACGGCCCGCCGGCCCCGGGTGCGCCACCGCCGGCCGAGCCCGCGCAGGCCACCACGGACCGCCTCGGTGGCCTGGTCGCGCACGCCGTCGCGCAGCGCCTCCACCGCCACCCCGGTGAGCACCAGCAGGTACGGCAGGAGCGGTTCGACCACCGCCTCGAAACCGCCGCCGCCCGCCTCGCCACCACCCACCCGGGTCAGCGCGCCCGGATCGCGTCGCCAGTGGCCGGGGCGGCGGTGGTAGTCGGGGGCGAGCAGGCCCAGCAGCGGTTCCTCGTCGGGGGCGACCGCCCGGACGGCCAGCCGGACCAGGTCGTCGAAGGTCGCGTCCCGGCCGGCCGACATCGACGTGCCATGGGTCATCGGGCCTGCCTCGGATGGGGTCGACGGGTCTGCGCGGCCACCGTACGCCGGTCGACGCCCACGCGCGGTCGGCAACCGGACAGTCCCCGGGACGCCGGTCGGGGCGGGCCGACGGTCAGGCCCGCGCGGCGGCGACCCGGCGGGCGGAGCGGGGTGCGGGCCGGATGGGCCGGCCCACCCGGGCGACGTGCAGCAGACGCGGCGGCGCGACGTCGAGCAGCGCACCGAGCGCCGTCCGGGTGGTGGGGACGTCGATGAGCTGGCTCAGCGGGTGTGCCGCCAGCCCCGCCGTGTGCAGGGTCAGCCAGGTGCGCATCAGCACCCGGCCGAACTCGACCTGGCCGGGCTCGTCGAGGTGGTCCGGGGCGACCAGGACGAGCACGGTGCCGCCCTGGGCGAGCGGGTCGCCCGCGGCGGCGGCGAGCAGCCTCGGCAGGCCCAGCGGGCGCAGCACCGGGTACCCGGCCAGCGCCGCGCGCAGCCCGGTGGCGGCGGGCCGCGACAGGGCGAGGCAGCGGTCGGTGAGCCCGTCGGCGTGGTAGCCCGGGTGGGTGGGGTCCAGCCGCAGCCAGCGGCGCAGTTCGCCGACGACCGCCGGGTCCGCGTAGAGCCGACGGTCGGCGGCGCGCAGCAGGGCACCGAGCCGCCCGGCCTGCGGCACGGTCCGTACGCTGCCGCCGGCCGGCCGGGCGACCGCGTCCACCGCCGCGAGGGTGTCCCCGTCCACCCCGGCGGCGAGGTGACCCCGGTCGGTCCGGCGTTCCCACACGTCGGTGGTGCGGAACGGGGTCGGGTAGCGGTCCGGGGCGGGGCGCAGCAACCCCACCCACCTGTGGTGTTCGTCGTGGTCGGCGAGATAGTCCAGCCGCAGGCCGGCATCGGCCGCGACGATCAGGCACGTCTCGACGAACGCGCCGAGGGACAGCCGCAGGTCACGGCCGGTGGGGTCGCCGGCGGGCAGGGTGTGGGCGGGGTCCCAGCCGATCCGGATCGCGTCGGGTTCGTAGCGCAGCCGCCACGGTTGGGTGTTGTGCGCGCTCGGGGCCCGCCAGCACCACCGTTCGAGCCGCCGGAACGCGTCGTGGTCCACCTACCGCTCCTTGGCGTAGAAGGTGTAGCCGTGCAGCGGGCGACCGCCGAGGCGGCGGTACTGGGCGGCCGAGGCGGTGTTGTCCCGCTCGACGTAGGTGCTGCGCAGCGTGGTGTAGCCGCCGGTGTACAGGTTGCGGTGCAGGTGGGTGGAGAGCAGCCGTTGGTAGCCGCGCCCCTGGTGCTGCGGAAGGACCCCCTTGACGATCAGCACCGCCTCCCGACGGTAGCGGCGGCGGGCGGCCAGCAACCGGGCCTGGTTGACCAGGTGCAGGTCGCCTCGGACGGCGATCAGGAACTCGCTGATGTCGGGTACGCAGAGCACGAACGCCACCGGCTCGCCGTCGCGGGTCAGGTAGAGCAGCAGCGACTCGTCCAGCAGGTACGCCAGCCCGTCGGTCTGCCGCCGTAGCTGCGCGGCGGAGATCGGCGTGTAGTAGCCGAGCTGGGCGAAGGAGGCGTTGAGCATCCCGCGCAGCAGGTCGAGCTGGTCGTCGAGGTGGCGGACGTCGCCCCGGTGCAGCGCGATGCGGGCGCCGTCCGGGTCGACGTGCACCGGCGGGAGGGGCTCCGGTGGGGCGGGCACGGGGCAGATCCAGGTGTCGGCCTCGAACCGGCGGCGGAACCCGTACGCCTCGTAGGCGGTCGGGTACCACGGCGGGTTCCAGGCGCTGTCGACGAAGCCGCGCTCGGCGTGCCCGGAGGTGATCACCCCGCCGGCCTGGTTGGGCAGCAGCGCCACCGGGCCGAACAGCAGGTCCCGGTCGGTGTCGGCGTGCGCGGTGATCGCGTCGAACAGTGGTTTCCCGGCCCGCTCGGTGAACTCGGTGAGCCCGAACAGCTGGCACCGTCGGCCGAGCTTGGCGTCGAAGTCCGCGTCGGTGTGCAGGGTGGTGCGGCCGACGACCGTGCCGGCGGCGTCGCGCAGCAGGTACAGCGGCACGCCGTCGCGCCACCAGCGGCGGATCTGCTGGCGGGGGGTGGGCACGTGGCGGGGTTCGCCGGCGTAGAGCCGGTCGCCGAAGGCGAGGAACTGCCGCAGGCCGCGCCGGTCGGTGACCCGGGTGAACCGGTGCCGGGCGGGGCTCATCGGCGGACCGCCGGCCCGGTCGTCTCCGCGCCCAGCGGGGTGAAGGTGTCGATGTGCCCCATCTGCGGGCCCTCGGCCCGCCAGGTGCCGTTGGAGTAGCCGTCGGGGCTGGCGGTGTAGAGCCGGATGAAGCCGGCGGTGGCGTTGCGGGTGCCGTCGGTCAGCCAGACCATCAGCCGGCGGTGGTGCCGGGTGCGGGCGAAGCGCAGCATCGCGTCGCGGTCGGTGAAGAACGCGATGGTGCCGAGGGTCAGCGGGAACTGCCAGTAGACGGTGTGCCAGCAGTAGCCGTTCATCCGGCGCATGTCGCGCAGCATCCGGAACCAGGAGGGGGCGAGCCGCAGCAGCACCAGCGGGTTGGTGTAGCGGGTGCCGCCGATGAACATGGCGCCGGCGCGGGCCTGCGCGGGGGCACGGGAGAAGTCACGGGTACGCATGGTCACCTCACCAGGTAGCTGTTCTTGATCTTCTGTTGGCCGGCGAACGGGCCGGTGCCGGGTTCGTGCAGCTCGACCCGCAGGTCCCCGGCGGTGGCGTCCTCCACCAGGGACTGGGCGAAGTCGCGGGAGACCGAGGTCAGGTGCCGGCGTACGCCGAGGCGGCACGCGTCGACGAGCGCGTCGCGTTGCGGGGCGGCCAGCGGTCGGCGCAGTTCGAGGTGGATGACCGGCCGGGTCTCCAGCGTCGCGTCCTCGACCAGGGCGAGGCAGAACCGGCTGATCTCGGCGGCGTACGGGTTGCCGACGTAGAGGCCGTACTCGACGTCCTGCGGGTAGAGGTTCGCGCCGAGGTAGGAGATGGTGGAGTCGGTGCGCCCGAAGAGCAGCAGCAGCGGCAGCGTCATCCGCTCGGCGGAGACCGCGGTGCGCAGTTCGGCCCGGCGTACCGGGTCGGCGCAGACCAGCTCGACGACCCGCCGGTACGACACGAGCAGCGCCTCGTCCCCGACGTTGTACCGCAGCCGGGGTTGGAGCACGTCGCCGCCGGTGACGGTGCAGACCAGTTCCCGTCGCTCGTTGGTCTCCAGGTAGGTGGCGAACGGGTTGTACTGGAACACCATCGGCAGCCGTTGCTCGTCGGTGCCGAGCAGCGCCGTCCGCAGCCCCCGGTCGGTCTGCAACCGCCTGCGCAGCCACACGGTGAACCGGGTCTCCGCGCCGATGCCGATGCTCAGGTCCGACGCCCCGTACGCGGACCGGACGAGGGTGAAGCGTTGCTCCAGGTAGTCGCGCAGCGCCTCGGTCATCCCCTCGCCGCCGCAGCTGGCGGAGACCCGGTAGCACGACCAGGGGAAGCCCTCGGCGTCGAGCCGGTCCCGCAGGTGCTTGAGGAACGGCGGGTAGGCGGTCACCAGGTAGTCGAAGTCGGGGCCGAACTCCCGCAAGGTGTCGATGATCTTGCCGAGGTCGGGGCCGGTGTTCTTCACCACCGCGATCCGGGCCATCGCCGCGCCGGTGGTCGTCCCGGTCGCCCAGGCTCCCATCGAGTAGGCGTTGATGACGAAGGGTCGGCGCATCGGGAAGACCAGTCCGGTGTAGCCGGCGATGTCGCGGTGCACGGCGCGCAGTTCCCGGTCGCTGCGGGGCCAGTTGAACGGCTGCCCGGCCGAGCCGGCCGACTCGTCGACCACCACCCCCCGGGTGGGCAGCCGCCCGTGCCGGCAGCGCGCGGCGGCGTCGTGGGCGACGACGTAGCTGGCCTTGTCGGTTTCCGGGAAGTCGACGAGCCGGCGGCGCACGCCCGCCGGTCGGGCTTGCAGGAAGGCTCGGTAGGCGGGGACCTGCCGGGCGGCCCGCGCGCACACCGCCCGGGCGTGCGCGGCGGCCAGCCCGTCCAGTGCCGGGTGGTGCCGGCGCGCGACCCAGCGCCAGCCGGCGGGGTGTCGGGCGGCGAGCCGGGCCAGCGCGGCCACCGCGCGGCCGAGGGCCCCCAGGCCGACCTGCCGGCCGTGCGCCACCACGGCCGGCAACGGCGATTCGACGGTACGCAGGACGACGGGTCGGTGCGGTAGCTCGGCCATGCCGACCACTCTGTCCGGGTCGCCGCGTCGGGTCTTGAGGCCGGATGCGGTGGGTACCTGAGTATTCCTACTCGGTCGACCGCCCCGACCGTCCGGGCGTACCCCCGGTGGGTTCCCGGCATGACACCCGCCGACCGGGCGGTGCGGTCCCGGTCGGCGGTCGTGCTCAGGTGGCGGGTCGGCCGAACCAACGGGTCAGGTGACCGTCCAGGTCCTGTTGGTCGTCGCCGGCCCATGCGACGTGACCGTCCGGGCGCAGCAGGACGCCCGGGGCGGCCAGGTCCACCGTGGGGTCGGTGAGGTGGTCGACCCGGTCGGTCCAGCCGGCGACGCCGAGCCGGCCGGTGCGGTCCAGCAGGAGGCCCCGGCCGTGGCGCAGCCGGTCGTAGAGGCGACCCTGACGCAGGTCGAGGTCACGCAGCCGCCGGCCGAGCAGGTCGGGTCCCGGGCCGAGGTCGTAGCGGACGCCGATCGCGGTGATCTTCTCGGTCAGGTGGCGGTTCACCGCGTCGAAGGCCACCAGTTCGGTGAGCAGCCGACGTACGGCCCGCGCGCCCGGTCCGTCGGAGAGCAGTTCCGTCTGGGCGCGGGTGTTGTCCAGCACGTCCACGGCGACCGGACGGCGTTCGTCCTGGTAGGTGTCCAGCAGGGTGGCCGGTGCCCAGCCCCGGACCTGGGCGGCCAGTTTCCAGCCGAGGTTGACCGCGTCCTGTACCCCGAGGTTGAGGCCCTGCCCACCGATGGGCGGATGGATGTGCGCCGCGTCGCCGGCCAGCAGCACCCGTCCCACCCGGTACGCGTCGGCCAGCCGGGTGGCGTCGCCGAAGCGGGACAGCCAGCGTGGCGAGTGCACCCCGAAGTCGGTGCCGGCGACGGCGCGCAACTGCTGCCGGACCTCGTCGATGGTGGGCGGTACGGCACGGTCGGTGACCCCGGCGGCGGGGACGACGACGCGGCAGGACCTGCCGCCGAAGGGGGTCAGGCTGAAGCGTCTGTCGACCTCCCCGAGCCCGGCCAGTGTGGCCGCGATCTCCTCGGGCGACCTGCCGACCGCCATCTCCCCCATCAGGGTCTCGTTCCGCGTCGGCTCGCCGGGGAAGGCGACGCCGAGCAGCTTGCGCACGGTGCTGCGCCCGCCGTCGCAGCCGACGAGGTAGCGGGCCCGCAACCGGTGCCCGGCGGCCAGCGTGGCGGTCACCCCGTCGTCGTCCTGGTCGAGGCCCACCACCGGCGTGCCGTGGCGGACCTGCGCCCCCAGGTCGGTCGCGTGCTCTTCGAGCAGCCGCACGACGACCGGCTGCGGGATGCCCAGCAGGTAGGGGTGGGCGGTGTCCAGTCCGGGGGGCGGGGGCGCGGCGATGGCGGCGAAGAAGCCGGCGGCGGGTCGTCGCCGGCCGTGTTCGTGCAGACGGTCGAGCAGGCCGCGCATCGCCATCAGTTCGATGCTGCGGACGTGCAGGCCGACGATCCGCACCATCGAGGTGGGCTCGGTCTCCCGTTCCAGGACGAGGACCCGCACGTCGTGCAGGCGTAGTTCGGCGGCGAGCATCGCCCCGGTCGGGCCGCAGCCGACGATGATCACGTCGGTGTCGTGGGGTGGCCGGCCGGCAGGGGCCGGGAAACCTGGTGCGGGCCCGACCGCTGCGGTGGGCGGGGTGGTGGCGAGCGGCGACTGGTGCACGGGAAGCGCCTTCCGCGAGAGCCTGGTGGGTGGGGCGCTCCCGGGCGACGGTTACGTCGGTCGCCCGACCGCGACGGGCAGGGGGAGCACCCACGTGGGTACGGCGTTCATGGGTCTCACCTCCTCGGGCTGCGTCACGGGCAGCGGCAACCTATCCACCGGCCAGCGGCCTGTCCAGCGCCTTTTTCGGCCGTCCGGCCCCGAATTTCGAATGTTTCGGCGTCCGTCCGCCGGACGGCGGACGCAACCGGGTGTCTTCCGGCCAACCACTCCGCGTCCCGGCGCGTCCACCTGCGCGAATCCGACTTGCGCCAGGTCAGCCCACCCGGCGAGGTTTCCGGAACATTTCCGAAAGTTGTTGACAGTATGGTAGACCGCTATCGATACTGACCCTTCGATGGGCATACACATGCATCAATTATTGACGTCATGTAACGAGGAGGGTCCGTGGGCAGCAGCCTGAGGCGACGCAGGATAGTGAGCAGAACGGCCTTGCCGGCGGCGGTGATGTTGCTGGTCGGCGGCGCGGTGGCGGTCCAGTCCGGCACCCCGGCCGTCGCCGCCGAGACCACGCTGCGGGCCGCGGCGGCCAAGGCCGGGCTGTTCTTCGGCACCGCGTCCTCACCGAACCGGCTATACCCGATCCTCAGTCAGGAATTCGGCCAGCTGACCCCCGAGAACGACATGAAGCCCGACCGGATCGCCACGTCGAGCGGTGGGCTGCAGAACACCAGCGGCGCGGACCAACTGGTCAACCACGCGCAGAGCAACGGCATGGTGGTCCGGGGGCACACGCTGGTGTGGCACTCGCAGGCCGGCGCGCTGCAGGGGGCCAGCCAGAGCACGCTGAACACCTTCATCGGCAACGCCATCAACCGCTGGGGCAGCAAGATCGCCTACTGGGACGTGGTCAACGAGTCGCTGGAGGACAACAACACCGGTCGCCGCCGCAACCAGTGGCCGCACACCATGAACCGGGACGCCAACGGTGACGGCGACTTCTTCGACGCCGGCGACACCGACGTCATCCGGGACTCGTTCATCCGGGCCAAGCAGGTCGTGCAGGCCGGTGGCTACTCCACCAAGCTCTGCATCAACGACTACGACGTCGAGGGGCTGACCGTCAAGGGCGGTGGCCCGAACCGCAAGGCCAACGCGCTGTACGACATCGTCCGCACCTACCGGCAGTACATCGACTGCGTCGGGTTCCAGTCGCACTTCAACGACAACCCGAACAGCATCATCAGCAACGACCTGCAGGCCAACATCCAGCGCTTCGCCGACCTCGGCGTCGAGGTGCACCTGTCCGAGGTCGACATCGACGACGACCTGAGCAACAACGACATCGGCGCCGGCCAGGCGGACAACTACCGCAAGGTCGTCCGGGCCTGCCTGAACGTCGCGAAGTGCACCGGCATCACCGTCTGGGGCATCTCCGACAGCGAGTCGTGGCGTTCCTCCGAGCGGGGCCTGCTGTTCACCGGTGGCAACGGCAACTACCAGAAGAAGGCGGCGTACTACGCCGTCCTCGACGAACTGAACAAGGGCCGGACCAACACCCCGCCGACCACCACGCCGCCGCCGACCACGCCGCCGCCCACCACCCCGCCGCCGACGACCCCGCCGCCGACCACGCCGCCGCCCACCACCCCGCCGCCGACGACCCCGCCGCCGACCACGCCGCCGCCGACGACTCCCCCGCCGACCACGCCGCCGCCGACGAACGGCTGCACGGCCACGGTGTCGTTGAACTCCTGGACCGGCGGCTTCGTCGCCACCGTCCGGGTCACCGCCGGCAGCGCGCCGATCCAGGGCTGGAACGTCCAGCTCACCCTGCCGTCGGGCGCCGCGATCACCAACGTGTGGAGCGCCGAGCGCACCGGCACCAGCGGCAGCGTCCAGTTCAGCAACGTCAACTACAACGGCTCGGTCGCCGCCGGCCAGTACACGGAGTTCGGCTTCCAGGGCACCGGGTCCGCCACCGGCCTGACCCCGGTCTGCACCGCCTCCTGAACACCACCTGTCCTGGACGGGCGCGGGCCGCCCGTCCAGGACAGGTCAGGGACCACCACCGGCCCTGACGCGACGGTGGCAGCAGTCCTGACGGCGCGAGGACGATCCGGCGGATGACCGCCGCGTCCTCGCGCCGAGGCGTCTCCCCGACGACCAGCGGTACGCCGCGGGTCGGTGCGGCTCCCGGTGCTGGGTGAACGGCCGACAGTGGCTCCAAGGCACCGCCTGCCGCCGTCGACGCCGTGCCCGTGCAGCGCCCTGACGGACAGCCTGTTTGCCGTCACCGCTGAGGGGGTCCGCCGCGACGACCGACCTGAGCCGGGTCGAGCCTGGCCACGGGTGCCGGCCGAACCTGTCGAGTCCACTCCGACCGGATCAGCTCCGCTGGCGTAGCCGGCCCCTCCGCTGCGCGTTGCGGCATCGGCAGACCGTCCCCTCCCGCACCGTCGGCCGGATTGACCGTCGCCGCCGCGATAGACCGTCGCCGACAGAACCTGCAGGCCAGCACGGTACGAATGCGGAGGGCCACCAGGCCTCCTCGTTCGCCCTACCCCTGGAGATCACCATGTTCAACAGGCTCACCGCCGGGCTCGTCGTGACGGTTGCCGTCGCCGCGACGACCGTCGTGGTCGGCTCCCCCGCCATGGCGGCCGGCACGTGCTCGTCCGGCCACTTCTGCGCCTTCTCCGGCACCAGCTACAACGGGACCAAGGTCCTCGACTCCACCGCCTCCTCGGGAAGCGTGGACGCGGGCACGCACGATGTCATCAGCTCGGTGATCAACAACACGTCGAAGCGGTGGTGCGGGGTCAACAACGGCTTCCCCGGTGACGACACGGTCCTGAGTGTCGCCCAGAACACCAGCCTCGCTTCGCTCGATGCCCGCGCCAACGACAAGATCGACCACTTCTACGTGATCTCGAACGGCAGCAGCTGCAGCTGATCCGGGCAGTGGGGCCGCGTCGCTCCTCGGCGTGGCCCCCACCTGCTGATCCCGCCCACCTCGAACCCGGATCGCCGAGAGCCGCCGGTCAGCCACCACGACTCCCGGCGAGGTGGCGGGTCACGAGGAGCGGAAGCCGGCTCACGGCCCGGAGATCCGCCTCCAGGAGTTTCTCGGCATGTGCGTGGTAGGCATCGAGGTACACGTCGACCGGCAGCCGCGTGTCAGCCAGCGTCACACCGGCCTGTCTGGCCGCTTCGAGGTCGTCGGTCAGCGCCCTGGCGACGCGATGAGCCTGCGCCACCGTGATGGCGGGGGCAGCTGCCCGCAGCGCGGCGACGGCACGGTCGCGGCGAACCAGGACGGGAGGTATCTCGACGGTGTCCACTCGCGCCCCGTCAGGTCGGAAGGCGCTCTTGGCGGCGATGGTGGGACATCGGTCGAATGCGACCCAGGTCTGCGCCTGCCGCTCGACCGGCCACTCTCGGATCCTCTCGTCCAGCGCGCGGACCAGGTGGCGGTCGCCGCGGTGGACGAAGCTGTCGAGCATCCGGCGAAGCACCGGATGAGCCTCCCCCCGCGCATCACGGGAGATCCAGCCCCGCAGGTTGTCGCGTAGTCGCTCGACTTGGCGCGTCAACTCCTGGTACCAGACACTGGCGGCGGCGGTGCGGTGCCAACCATCGACGGACGGATCGATGTGTACGGCGACTCGACGGGCCAGGCGGCTGACCGCGAGAACGTTGAACGCGAGCACCCCCTCGCGGAGGATCGGATCGGTGAACTCCTCACCGATGAGGATCGGATTCAGTCCTTCGTACGGCTCGCCCGTCCGTCTGGCCCGACGCAGTCGCGGACGCCCGGTGGGGTCAATGGCGGTCGGGCTGAGCTGGCTGCCCTGCAGTAGCTCTTCCACGGCGACGATCGCCTCGTGATGGGCGAAGGTAAGCGATGGATCATGCGGTAGCTCATCCCGGAGGGCTCGACCGCCGCGAGCCGGACCGGTGCCGGCATCGAAGATGTGACCACGCTTCGATGACCCGTGCGGATCGCCCGGGGCGGCCGAGTAGAAAACGTAGTGGCCGGTGAAGGGCACGTCGGGATAGGCCGCCGCCAGCATTTCCTGAATGCTGCCCTTGTAGCCGGTGTCCACGATGACGACCGGTCCGGGTGCCGTCTCCAGCCGCAGATCACTGGCTTCCAGGTAGTCCCGCAGGTGCCGCCATGCTCTCTCGTCGGGTGCGCCGGTTCCTCGCTTGCGGAACAACTCGATCTCCGCGAAGGATCGCCCCTGCCGCTCAAGATCGGTCAACGCCGCGTCCACGATCGTCCGGGTGAGGTAGAGGCTTCGGCAGTGGTCGGCGCTGAACCCCGGGTCGATGGCGCTGATGACATAGCCGAGGCCGAACGAGTCACGGCCGGCGAACACGATCCGGGTGCGCCGATCGCGCTGCACCAGAGACTGCAGATGAGGAAGGATGTCGACCGCCGCCTTCACCATGAGCGGGGCAAGCAGGTCCCGGCCCACCTCGAACGTCGACGAGATGATGTGGAACTTGGCGCGGGTGTCGATGCCGAATGCACCGAAGAGTATGCCGAGGTGCAGCGGACGCAGCTCAAAATGCGAGAGGTCCACGGTGAGCAGTGGATCGAACAGCGGCGCGTCCGGCGTCATGGCTGGCCCGGCAGGACGACGCGGGCCAGGAGCACGACACCCATGAGCGCGAGAGCCAGGTGAATGATCACCCAGAGATGGTGCAACCGCATGCGGTACACCAGCGGATAGCGGGTGGCGTGCTCGGCGCGAGAACTACTCCAGGTGCTTTCGATGCGTAGGTGCGGACGAAGTCGGTCGAGTTGCTGACGTAACCGGTGCGCCTCGTTCATGTGCATCTGGTGCCGCTCGTAGTACTTGTGACTGCTCAGCGCTCCGACAAGTGCGAGCACCACGACCGTGAGAGCGAACAGGGCCGGCACGGGTGCGGGGCCGGCACCGGCCCCGGCAATGCCCGCGGCGGCGCAGATCAACGCAATCATGATGCTGACGATCGCCCGGTGGTTCTCGCTCTGGCGGGCCTGATCACGCTGCTCCTGCCAGAGGCGAAGCAGGATGGCGACGTCGTCCGCAGACACCGACGGCACCCCCGGTGGCGGTGCTTCTGTGGTGGCAGCGGTGGGATTCACCCGGTCTTCCCGCGCCACCGCCCGCACGTGTTCCCATCTCGGCAACCACTCCATCGGATCACCGCCACACGCTTCCACGAACGCCCGGACGGTGTCCCAGCTGGGGAGGTGATCACCGCCGGCCGCTTCAGCCAACGCGGTACGCGACCGGCCCGTCCGCCGTGCCATCAACAGGTACTTCGGTGATCCTGCCTTCTCCCGTAGGAGTCGCAAATCCTGTGCGAACTCAACGATCGGGCCTCCGTCGGCGGGAAGTGGCCGCTCAGGCCGAGCCATATATCAACGGAGAGTAGGTGGCCATACGCGAAGTATAGTCGTGGCCGCCGACTGACGGCGGCCGTGGAACGTCAGGCGGCTGGACGGTCGGCGATGCCGGGTCGGCGACGAACCGGTCGGGGCCGCTCCCCGGCAGGGCGGCGGTCGGGGCTGGTCCCGCTCCCCGCTTCCGGTCCGGGGCGTCCGGGTCAGCTCGGCAGCGGTCCGCCGCCCGCCGGTCCCAGGGCTGCCGCCGTGGCCGTCGGCCAGTGCAGGTCGACCCCCCGCCGCGCCAGCTCGGCCTGGAAATCCTCAAGCGACTTGGCACTGTCGCGGACCCCGTGCGGCGAGGTCTGCCGGTCCAGGCAGTACGCGGCCAGCGCGCCGGCGGCCTCCCCGATCGACCACTCGGCCGGGTGCACCCGGTAACAGCCGTTGGTGATGTGGGTGGTGCCGACGGCCTTGCCGGCGGCGATCACGTTGGTGACGCGTGTGGGCAGCAACGCGCCGAGGGGGATCTCGAACGGGTGCGCCGCCACGTCGAGGTAGCCGTCGCCGCCGGTCGTCGGGTGCAGGTCGATGCGGTAGTGACCGGTGCCGACCGTGTCGGGGTAGCCGACCGCACCGGCGGCTCCGCGTACCGCGACCGACAGGTCCTGCTCGGTCGGCGTGGTCAGCGCCACCAGCCGGCGGGCCTCCCGGATGTACGGTGCCTGCGCGAAGCCGTCGACGGTGCCCGTCACGTCCGGGCGCAGCCGCAGACCGGGGTAGCCGGTGCCGCCGTCCGGACGGGGCGCCTCGGTCTGCAACCAGTACAGGAAGGCACGGCTGGCTTCCCTGGCCCGCCGGACGTGCCGCGCGGCGTCCGGTACGTCGAACAACGGCCCGTCGAGATAGTCGTTCATCGGCCAGTTGACCAGCGTCACGTCGCTGCGGAACAGGCCGGGCCGGAACGCCTGCCGGTCGAGGATCCGCCGGTACGTCCACAGCTCCGGCGCGACCAGCCCCTCCTCCATCGACGCCGCCGTCGACCGGGGGTTCGGGGTGAAGCGACCGGTGACCGGTCGGCCGGTCCGCGGATCGGGGTAGGTCCAGCTGAACAGCGGACCGGGCCAGCCGGGTGCCGTGCGGGTCCGCCAGTGGTCGTAGTCGGCCGGCCGGTCCACCGTGTGGTCGCCGTCGACGTGTTCGAGGGCGAAGCAGACCGTGGCGGCCTGCATGTTCAGCGGAGCGGGCCGGTCCGGGGCGCTCGGTTCGCCGGTCTGCGTCTGCGACTCGGTGCCGGTGCGGTGCTCGATGCCGGCCAGGGCCAGCAGCTCACCGGTCTCGCTGGCCTCCAGGACCAGGCTGGCACCGATGTGGCGGACGGTGCCGTCGGCGAGTCGGACGGCCAGGGCGGTCACCGTGTCCCCGTCGGTGTGGGCCCGCTCGACCTGCGCCCGGGTGTGCACGGTGAGCCGCCCCGCCGCGCGCCAGGGGGCGATCATGGCCTGGAGCACGGCCAGCGCCACCCGGGGTTCGTGACACAGCGGGCTGACCCAGCCGTTACCCGGGTTGACCGGTCGGGCCGACCCGTCGGATGCCAGCGGATACCAGTTCCGGTAGTGCTCGCGCACCGCCTGCCGGAACCGCCGGTAGCTGGCCGTCGAGCCGTGTGTCTCGATCCAGGGGTGCTCGTCGGGCGGCACCGCCTGCGAGGTGAGCTGCCCGCCGATCCACCCGTACGGCTCGACGACGGTGACCCGGGCGCCGCCCTCGCAGGCGGCCAGCGCGGCGGCGATCCCGCCCACGCCCCCGCCGACGACCAGGACGTCGGTGTGCTCCTCAGCCGTGGTGGTGGACATCAGTCGGCCTCGCCTCGTCGTGCGGTCAGGGAGAAGTGGTAGCGGTCGCCCCGGTAGAGCGACACCGCGCGTTCGACGGCCCGGCCCCGTCCGTCGTAGCCGATCCGGCGCACCTCCAGCAGGGCCGCCGAGGGCGGGATCTCCAGCAGTTCACACTGCCGCCGGGACGGCACGACGGCGGCGATCATCTGCTGGGCCACGGTGACCTGGATGTGGTAGCGGTCCTTCATGGTCTCGTAGAGCCCGTTGTCGAGGTTCTCCACGAGCAGCCCGGGGAACAGGTCGGCCGGCAGGTGCACCTCTTCCAGGCACATCGGCGAGCCGTCGGCCAGCCGCAGCCGCTCCACCCGGTAGAGCAGTGACCCCTCGGGCAGGCCGAGGTCGGTGGC
Organism: Micromonospora sp. NPDC049081; assembly: GCF_040648835.1. NCBI lineage: Bacteria > Bacillati > Actinomycetota > Actinomycetes > Micromonosporales > Micromonosporaceae > Micromonospora > Micromonospora sp. NPDC049081. The sequence goes on from NZ_JBEZEK010000007.1 coordinate 255,811, forward strand.
CGCCGCGTCGCGGGCGACCATCGCGTCCGCCTCGATCAGCTTGCTGCTCGGGAGCAGGCCACGGGCCAGCATGTCCTCGGTGAACCCGCTGAGGCTGGTGCCCTTGGCGATCCGGGTGTCGGAGACGAAGGTGCCCTGGCCACGGATGGTGTAGACCAGGCCGGCGTCGAGCAGTTCACGCAGCGCCTGGCGCAGTGTCGTCCGGCTCACGCCCAACTCCTCGGCGAGGTCCCGCTCGCGGGGCAGCGCCGAGTGCGCCGGCAGGCCCGCGACGCGGTGCCGGAGTTCGGTACGGATCTGGCTCAGTTTGGTGGTCATCACGAATCCAACCGGGGATGCGGGCAGGCCTGCGCGAACCTGCGCGTGGTGTTGACCGGGTCCGAGATGGCGGTGCCGACGACGACTGCCCATGCACCCTCGTCGAACGCCGCCGAGACCTGGGTACGGGTACGGTATCGCCCCTCCGCGATGACCGGAACGGGACAATGTCGACTGAGCTCGCCCACCAGGGCGATGTCCGGCCCGTCCGGCACCGGGCCGGCGGTGTAGCCGGACAGCGTCGTGCCGACCAGGTCGGCACCGGCATCGACGGCGGCCAGGGCGGCGTCCAGGCTGTCGACGTCGGCCATGAACAGGGCTCCGCCAGTGTGGGCCGCCGCGACGAGGTCGGCCAGTTTCTCCCCGCCGGGCCGGGGTCGACCGGTGGCGTCGGCGGCGACGATCTGCGCCCCGGCCCGGGTCAGTGCGGTCACGTCGGCCTCGCCCGGGGTGATGTAGACCGGGCTGCCGGGGGTGCTCCGCTTGACCAGTCCGACCACCGGCACCCCGAGGTCGACCATGCCCCGCACGTGGGCCACTCCCTGGCCACGCAGACCGGCGGCCCCGCCGAGTACGGCCGCAGCCGCCATCGCCATCATGTGCCCGGTGTCCGTGAACGGGCTGGGGCCCTGGGCCTGGCACGAGACGACCAGGCGTCCACGGATGGCGTCGGCCACGTTCATCGGTGTTCTGCCTTTGCTTCGATGTCGATCTGGACGATGAGTCCGGAGAACGGGGAGGGGACGCCCGGCCCGTCGGTCAGGGCCAGCGCGCCGGCGAGCGGGTCCCCGGCGGCCGGTACCGGCCGGGCGGCGGGGGCCCCGGCCCGTAGGGCCGCGGTGAACGACGGCCACAGCAGGTCCTCGGCGCGGAAGACTCCGCCGGTCCCGGCGACCGGCACCGGGGTCGTGCCGAGCCCGAGCCGGTGCAGCGCCCCGACCGCCGACTCGGCGAGCAGTTCACCGGCCCGGCACCAGATCCGTCGGGCACCGTCGTCACCGGCGCGGGCCAGTTCGGCGACCGTGCCGGCGAAGCCCGCTATCCGTTCCGGGGTGGGTGGGTCGTCGCGCCAACGGGCCGGCAGCGTCTCGACCGGCCCCCAGGCGGTGTCCACCGCGTCGGCCAGCGGGCCGGGTGCGGTCCGGTCCCGGTCCCGGTCCCGTAGTGCGAGCCGGATCGCGGTACGGCCGATCCAGTGGCCCGACCCCCGGTCGCCGAGGTCGGCGCCCCAGCCGTCGGCCCGGGCGGTACGGCCCGTGGCGTCGGCGGCGAGGACCACCGTCCCGGTGCCGGCGGCCACGACCGCACCGGGGACCGGACCGAGCGCGCCCAGGTATGCGGTCACGCTGTCGTCGGTGACCCGCAGGCGGCCGTGCCGGCCCAGGGCACCCAGCCGGGCGGCCAGTGCGGCGACCGCCGGCGGCTGGCCGTTGAGACCGGTCATGCCGACTCCGACCAGCACCGGGGCGTCGGGCACCGGGCCCAGGTCGGCCAGCGCGCCGGCCACCGCGTCGGCGATCCGGGCGTCGGTGTCCCCGGTCCAGAACCCCGGGGTCGCGGCGTGTCCGGTGGACCGGCCGTACCGGGCCACCGCCCGGCAGCCGCCCTGGCCGAGGTCGACGCCGACCCGCACGGGACCGGTGCCGCTCATCGGGTCACCGCCGTGACCGGTGGCCCGCCGCCGGCCAGGCTGGACTCGGCGTAGTGGCAGGCGACCTCGCGCCCGGCGACCGGGCGGAGTTCCGGTTCGACCTCGGCGCAACGCGGCTGGGCGAGCCCGCACCGGGTCCGGAACCGGCAACCGGACGGCGGCGAGGCCGGCGACGGCACCTCGCCGGTGAGCAGGATCCGCTCCGCCGGTGGCGCCGCCCATGGACGGGGTACCGGGGCCGCCGAGATCAGCGCCCGGGTGTACGGGTGGGCCGGGGTCCCGTACACCGTCGCGGCCGGTCCGGTCTCCACGATCCGGCCCAGGTACATCACCGCGAGGTCGTCGCTGATGTGCCGGACGACCGACAGGTCGTGCGCGATGAACAGGTAGCCCAGGCCCAGGTCCGCGCGCAGGTCGGCGAGGAGGTTGAGGGTCTGCGCCTGGACCGACACGTCCAGCGCGCTCACCGGCTCGTCGCAGACCAGGATCCGCGGCGACATGGCCAGGGCGCGGGCGATGCCGACCCGTTGGCGTTGGCCACCGGACAACTGGTGCGGATAGCGGTCGGCCAGTTCGGCGGCGAGCCCGACCCGGGCCAGCAGTTCGGCCGTCCGGTCCGTCCACTGGTCGCGTGGCACCTGACCGCGGTGCACCCGCCAGCCCTCGGTGACGATGAAGGACACCTTCTTGCGCGGGTTCAACGACGAGTACGGGTCCTGGTAGACCATCTGGATCTGGGTGGTCAGCCGGCGTCGGCGGGCCGCGTCGGCGTCGTCGACCCGTTCGCCGGCGTACCAGATCTCGCCGCCGGTGGGTCGGCGCAGGCCGACGATGGCCCGGGCCAGGGTCGACTTGCCGCAGCCGGACTCGCCGACCAGCCCCAGGGTGCGGCCGGTGGTGACGGTCAGGCTGAGCCGTTCCACGGCGTGCACCTCCGCCGCCCGGCGCAGCAGTCCGCCCCGGGCGGGATAGCTGACCCGTAGCTGTCTGACCTCAAGCCGCGCCTCGGACGTCGACACCGGCCATCACCTCCTCGGCGTAGTGGCAGGCCGCCTCGTGGCCGGCGGCGACGACCCGCAGCGCCGGCCGGTCGGTGCGGCAGTCCGCCCGGGCGACGGGGCACCGGGGGTGGAACGGGCAACCGGCGGGCGTCGCCAGCGGCGAGGGCGGCATCCCCTCGATCGGGGTCAGCCGCTCGCCGGGGCGGTCCGGTGCGGGCACCGAGGCCATCAACCCCCGGGTGTACGGGTGGGCCGGGGCGTCGTACACGGTGCGCAGCGGACCTGACTCGACGACAGTGCCGGCGTACATGACCGCGACCCGGTCGGCCACGTCGGCGACCACCCCGAGGTCGTGGGTGATGAGGATCATCGCCATCCCGTCGGCCTCGCGCAGTTCGCGTAGCAGGTCCATGATCTGTGCCTGGACGGTCACGTCCAGGGCGGTGGTCGGCTCGTCGGCGATGAGCAGCCGGGGTCGCAGGGCGAGGGCCATCGCGATCACCACCCGCTGCCGCATCCCGCCGGAGAACTGGTGGGGATAGTCGTGCGCCCGGCGGGCCGCGTTCGGGATGCCGACCCGTTCCAGGCCGGCCACCGCGCGCCGCCAGGCCTCCCGGCGCGAGGTGCGCTGCCGGACCCGGAACAGTTCGGCGATCTGCTGACCGACCCGCACGACCGGGTTGAGCGCGGTCAACGAGTCCTGGAAGACCATCGCCATCTCGGTGGCGGACAGCTCGCGGGTACGCCGTACCGGCAGCGCGGAGAGTTCCTCGCCGTCGTACCGGATGGTGCCGCGTTCGATCGTCGCGCTGTGCCGGGGCAGCAGCGCCATCACCGCGCGGACGGTGACCGACTTGCCGGACCCGGACTCCCCCAGGATGGCCAGTGTCTCGCCCGCGCCGACCTGGAACGAGACACCGTTGAGCGCACGGTAGGTGCCGAGCGGGCCGTCGAACGAGACGACGAGATCGTCGACCGTCAGCAGTGGGTGCGGGGCGTGCGGTGGTGCCACCATCGGGTCCTCCGGGTCCGGTTCTCGGGTCAGCGCAGCGAGACGCCGGCGAAGTCCGGCAGGTCGTTCGGGGTCGGGGTGAATCCCTCGACGCCCTTGCGCAGCACGACGTTGCCGTTGAGGTCGAGCGGGAAGATGCCCACCGCGTCGTCCCAGACGATCTTTCCGGCCTGGGCGTACAGCGCGGCCCGCTTGTCCTGGTCGAGTTCCGCCCGGGCGGCCAGCAGGATGCGGTCCAGTTCCGGGTTGGCGTAGCCGTTGCGCTTGGCGGTCGACAGGTAGAGCCGGGCCAGGGTGAAGTCGGCGTCGCCGGTGACCGTGCTGCCGGTCGTCATCGTGCTGTCCCAGTCGAGCTTGAGCAGCTTGTCCAGCCAGGTGGCCCGTTCCAGCTCCTGGGGCTTGACCACGATGCCGACCTTGGCCCAGTCGCTGATCATCGCGTCGGCGAAGGAGTTGCCGTTGGTGCAGCAGCCGCTGCTCCACATCATGGTGGTGCTGAACCCGTCCGGGTAGCCGGCCGCGGTGAGCAGTTGGCGGGCCTTGGCCGGGTCGTAGGCGTACGGGTTCTGGCCGGCGGAGCCGAAGATGGCCGCCGGCAGCGGGCCGGTGGCCGGGGCTCCGGCCTGGTCGAACAGCGACTTATTGATCTTGGCGAAGTCGACCGCGTGCCACATGGCCTGCCGGACCCGGGCGTCGGTGAACGGCTTACGGGAGCTGTTGAACCAGATGTAGTAGTTGGCGTACGTCGGGAACGACGTGACGGTCAGGTCGCCGTTGCCCCGCAGCCCGGTCAGCTGATCCGGCGGCAACCCCCAGGTCGCGTCGATCTCGTTGTTCGCCAACGCCGTCACCCGGCCGGACACCTCCGGGATGTAGCGGTACGAGATGCCGGCCAGCTTCGGCTGCTCCCCCCGGTACTTCTCGTTGCGGACCAGGCTGACGGCCTGGCCGGCGGTGAACGAGGAGACCTTGAACGGGCCGGTGCCGTAGGGGGCGTCGAAGAACGCGCTGTCGGCGATCTTGGCGGCCGGGGCGATCCAGAGCAGGGTGAGGTTGCTCAGCACGGTGCCGAGCTGGCTCTTGGTGTGGATGGTCAGGGTGCGCTCGTCGGGGGTGCGGATGTCGTCGACGGTGGCCCACAGCCCGGCCAGCGGCCCCTTGCCGTCGATCAGCGCCTGGAGGGACGCCTTGGCGTCGGCGCTGGTCAGCGGCGTCCCGTCGGCGAACGTCACATCGCTTCGCAGCACGAACTGCCAGGTCAGCGGGTCGGGATTGGTCCAGCTCTCGGCGAGCTTCGGGGCGATCTTCCCGTCGGCGCGCACCACCAGGGTCTCGAAGACCTCCTGGACGACGGTCAGGGTGGGCTGGTCGGCCGAGTTCGCGGCGAACGGGTTCAGCGAGACCACCGGGGTCGGGTTGGCTACCCGCAGGGTGGTGGCGCCGTCGCCGCCGCTACCGGCCCGGTCGTCGGTGCCGAAGGAACAGGCGGTCAGTCCGAGTACGCCGGCGAGGGCCAGCGCACCGATTCGGGTGGTCGGAGATCTCATGTCTTCCCATTTCGCTGACGGTTAACGGGTGGAGAGGTTCGGATCGGAGCGGTCCCGCAGTTCGTCGCCGAGCACACCGACGCAGACCACGAAGACGGCCAGGGCCAGGCCTGGCAGGGTGGCGATCCACCAGGCGCTGGCCAGGTAGTCGCGGCCGTTGGCGATGGTGGTGCCCCAGCTCGGCGTGCCGGCCGGGATGCCCAGGGACAGGAAGCTCAGCGACGCCTCGGCGACGATGACGAAGCCCAGCTGGACGGTGGCGATGACCAGCAGCGGGCTGGCCACCGCGGGCAGCACGCAGTGCCGTACGACGTGCCACGGCCCCGCACCGAGGGTGCGCGCCGCGTTGGCGAAGTCCCGGGACCTGGTGGCCAGGGTCTGCGCCCGGGCCACCCGCGCGAAGATCGGCCAGGTGGTGATCGACAGGGTGAGCACGACGTTGGTGACGCTGGAACCGAGCACGCCGGCGACGAAGACGGCGAGCAGGATCGACGGGAAGGCCAGTTGGATGTCGGCCAGCCGCATGACGGTCGCGTCCACCACCCCGCCGAGGTAGCCGCAGAGGATGCCGAGGGCCGCGCCCACCGTCCCGGCCAGCAGCAGGGTCGCCGCGCCGACCAGCAACGAGATCCGGGCACCCTGCATGATCTGGGGCAGCAGGTCGCGGCCGACCTGGTCGGTGCCGAGCAGGGCCAGGCCGCCGTCGGACATCCGGCTGCCCGGCGGGAGCAGCCGGTCGGCGACGGAGGTCGCGATCGGGTCGTACCGGGCGATCAGTGGCCCGATCACCCCGGCCACCAGATAGCCGCCGATCACCCCGAGGGGGATCCACAGTCGCAGCCGGCGACGCCGGCGGCGGGGCACGACGACCGGTGGGGCGTCCGACCCGTCGGGGCGGCCGTCGCCGGTGGGCACGACCGGTGTGCCGAGCACGGCCGAGCCGGGTACGCCGTCAGACACCTTGGTCACCTCTCAGACGCTCTCGCGGACCCGGGGGTCCAGCCGGACGTACAGCAGGTCGACAATGAGATTGATGACGATGAAGATCACCGCGACCGTGATCACGCACGCCTGCACGACCGAGTAGTCGCGGGCGGCGATGGCGTCGGTCATCAGCCGACCCACCCCGGGCCAGGCGAAGACGGTCTCGACGATCACCGCCCCACCCAGCAGGCTGCCGAACTCCAGGCCGGCCACGGTGACGACGGGGATCAGCATGTTGCGCATCGCGTGCCAGCCGACGACCCGGGTCTCGGACAGACCCTTGGCCCGGGCGGTGACCACGTAGTCCTCGTGCAGCACGTCGAGCAGTCCGGACCGGACCAGCCGGAGCACCACGCTGAGCAGTGGCAGGGCCAGCGTCACCGCCGGCATGATCATCGCAGCCGGGGAGGCCGCACCGGAGCTGGGCAGCAGGTGCAGGAACCGGGAGAAGACCAGGATCAGCATGATGCCGACCCAGAACGTCGGCAGGGACTGGGTGAGCATCGACAGCACCGAGACCACCCGGTCCAGCACACCGTTGGGCCGGGTCGCCGCCAGGGTGCCCAGCGCGAAGCCGAGGACCAGGGCGATGGCGAAGGCGGTCAGCGCCAGGGCGGCCGTCGCCGACAGGTGGGTGAGCACCAGGTTCGTCGCGGCGTCGTGGAGCCGGAACGACTCACCGAAGTCGAGGGTGACGGCACGGCGGAGGAACTGGACGTACTGGATGGGTAGTGGGGCGTCCAGTCCGTACTCCCGGCGCAGCGCCTCGACGGCCGCCTGGTCGGCGTCCGGCCCGAGCACCGCGGTCGCCGGGTCGCCGGAGACCGCCCGCATCGCGAAGAAGACCACCGTCGCCGCGCCGAACAGCACCAGTACCGAGATCGCGAGGCGACGTAGCGCGTAACGCAGCATCCCGACCTCTCAGCTGCCGGGCGGCGGCGACACCGGGCCGCCGGCCAGGGCCGCCTCGATGTCCTCGACGACGGCGACGGCGGCCCGGCCCTCCTCACCGCTGACCGGCGTCGGTCCGCCGCTCAGCGCGGCGTCGACGAAGGCCGCCAACTCGGTACGCAGGTTGTAGGCGCCGCCGCCGTCGCGACTGGGCCAGAAGTACGTGTCCATGAAGCTGGCCACACCGTCGCGGCGGGCGTACATCAGGTCGTTGTGGGAGAGGTTCATCTCGAGGATGCCGTGCTCGCCCACGATCCGCAGGCCGGCGTCGGCCCGCGACGGCCGGGAGTGCGGCAGCGTCCAGTTGTTCTCCATCGTGCCGATGGCGCCGTCGTCGAATCGGATCGTGGCGTGCACGACGTCGTGGCTGGGCGACAGCACCTTGCGGCCGACGGCTCCGGTGACCTCGACCTCCCGGCCGGTCACGAAGCGGAGCAGGTCGGCGTCGTGGATGCCGAGGAACCAGGCGACCGAGGTACGGTCCCAGATCCCCTCGCCGACCGCCTGCGAGGTGCACCGCCACACCTTGACGTGCCAGATGTCGCCGAGTTCGCCGGACCGCACCACCTCCCGCAGCCGCAGCACCCGGGGGTCGAAGCGCAGTACCTGGCCGATCATCAGCGCGTCGGGGTCGGGCCGGCCGGCGATGATCCGGTCACAACCGGCGCTGGACAGTGCCATCGGCTTCTCCAGCAGCACCCGCTTGCCCGCCGCGAGCGCGGCGAGGGTCGCGTCCTCGTGCAGGTGGTCCGGCGTGCAGATGCTGACCGCGTCGACCGCGTCGAGGAGGTCGCCGAGCTCGGGGACGGCCCGGACGCCGAGGTGCGTCTCGGCCCAGTCCCGGTTGCGCGGCGAGATGTCGGCGACCGCGACCAGTTCGGCCTGCGGCACGTCGCGCAACGCGCGGGCGTGCAACTGCCCCTGGACCCCGATCCCGACGACACCGATCTTTAAGCGGTCCACACCCGGCTCCCACTGTTACATACCACCGAAAGCTAGGTGTGTACCTAGCTGCGATAGTTGTACACCTGTGGGGCAGGCCGCGCAAGGCTCGAATTCGCCCCTGCACTCGGCTCCGACCTGCGGGATTGCGGAATCCGCCCGTACCGCATCGAGGTCGACGACTACCGCACCCGGCCGGGCCGCCGCCCTACCCGGTCGACGCCGCGCCCGGCCCGCGCCGGCACCGGTGCCGTCCGGCGACGGCGGCGCCTCACCAGCGCCACCGGGAGCAGCAGGAGCGCCAGGACCGCGCCGACACCCACCGGCACCCAGCGGGAAGGCCGGTTGGCCGGGTCGGTCGTGTCGGTGATCCAGTCCCGGAGAGTGTCGGTACGGGCGCTGAAGTCGGGTCCCGGATGCGGGCATCCGGGGCCGGTGCTGACCACCGCCACCAGGACGGCAGTGCCGTCCGCCCGCTCCCGGAAGTAGGGCCCACCGGAATCGTGCGGGCACGGGCTGGTGTCCGCCCGGGGCCGCCGGCCGGAGGTCTCGATGACGTCGGCACCCACCCGGCCGACGGTGAACTGCCCGGTCTGGAGCCGGTCCGCCGGGGCCGGCCCGTCGGCCGTGGTCAGGCCGTAGCCGGTCAGCCGGACGACCTCACCCGGCACCGGCGGCGTGTCACCGATCCGCAGCGGCGCCACGCCGGTGATCGGGGTGTCCAACTCGACGAGGGCCACGTCGGCGGCGTCCGACTGGCGGACCGCGATGGCTTCGGCCTGGTGGCCGGCCCGACTGTCGAGGGTCGTCCGGCCCACCGTGACCAGGGTCCGGCGGGCCACGACCCGGCTGACGCGTTGCCCGCCGGGGCTGCGGAAGCAGTGCCCGGCGGTGATCACCCAGCGGGGCGCGACCAACGCGCCGGAGCACCAACTGTCCCGGGTGCCGCCACCGGCGACCGGCAGGTCGACCATGGTCAGCCGCACCGAGAACCGGTACGCGCCGTCGGCCGCGTCCTCACCGTGGGCGATCGCCGCCGCCGGCCGGACACCGACGGGGGCGAGGGTGAGCGCGGTGGCGGCCAGCGCGACCATGACACAATTCGTGGCGAGTCGGAGCAAGGTGTCACCAACCTGTGCGATCGGGAGCAGGAACTGCTCCGATGCTGAGGGGCCAGCCGTGGGTGCCGCGTCAGCGGCACCCTTATCGGTTCTTTATCCGGCGGGTGTCAGCCTTGCCGACGGTCCCGGACACCCTGGAACGAGCGGCGGGAGACGTAGTGCGGGTGCTGATGGCTGACGACGAGCGGGTGCTGGCCGACATGGTGGCCGAGGGGCTACGCCGGTTGTCCATGGCCGTCGACGTGGTCTACGACGGCGACAGCGCCCTGGAACGGCTCGCGGTCAACCGCTACGACGTGGCCGTGCTCGACCGGGACATGCCCGGCCAGACCGGTGACGACGTGTGCCGGTGGATCGCCGGCTCCGGCACCGGGACCCGGGTGCTGCTGCTGACCGCCGCGGCCGGCATCCGCCAGCGGGTCGAGGGTCTCGGCCTGGGCGCGGACGACTACCTGACCAAACCGTTCGCCTTCGCCGAACTCGCCGCCCGGTTGCAGGCGCTGTCGCGACGCTCGACGCCGGCGCTGCCCCCGGTGCTGGAGCAGGACGGCATCGTGCTGGACGTCACCCGGCACACCGCCTCCCGCGACGGGCTGGTGCTCTCGCTGTCCCCCAAGGAGTACGCCGTCCTGCACGTGCTCATGCGCGCCGCTGGCCGGGTGGTCAGCGCCGAGGACCTGCTGGAGCAGGCCTGGGACGAGCACACCGACCCGTTCACCAACACGGTACGGACCACCGTGATGACGCTGCGCCGCAAGCTCGGCGACCCGCCGGTGATCCACACCCTCCCCCGCGTCGGCTACCGGCTCGGCGCATGAGGTTCCCCTCCCCGGCCCGGCGGATGCTCCTGGTCGTCGGGGTGCTCCTGCTCGCCGCCCCGTTGGTGACGCCGGCCGCCGACCTGCTGCTGTCACTGTGGCGGGAGTTCGGCCCGTCCTGGTGCGCCAGGCCCGCGTGGCAGGCGCCGGACGGTGACGCCTCGTTCGCCTGCGTGCAGGTGTTCCGGCGGCCCCGCATTCCGCAGGCGATCGCTCTGACGATCGTGCTGCTGATCATGTTGGCGGCCTGCCACCCGGCCGTCCGCTGGTGCCTGCGTCCGCTGCGGGACCTGGCCCCGGTGATCGCCAACGTCGGCCCGCAGAATCTGGGGCACCGGCTGAAGCCCGGCCCGGGCCGCGACGAACTGGCCGTCCTGGGCCGCACCATCGACGAGATGATGGACCGGATCGCGGTGGGCTACGAGGCCCAGCGTCGGTTCGCCGCCGACGCGTCACACGAGTTACGGACCCCGCTCGCCGTCCAGCGCACCCTGATCGAGGTCGGCATGGCCCGCAGTCTCAACGACGACCAACTCGCGCTGCTCACCGCGCAACTGCTGGAGACCAACGAACGCAACGAACGCCTGATCGAGGGGCTGCTGGTGCTCAGCGAGAGCGACCGTGGCCTGCTGACCCGTACCCCGTTGCGGCTCGACCGGATCGTCGCCACGGTGCTCGACGCCCACCGGGCCCGGGCCGACGGGGCCGACGTCACGATCACCAGCCAACTGAGCCCACGGCTGGTCGTGGGCGAGCAGGTGCTGCTGGAGCGGCTCGTCGCCAACCTGGTGCAGAACGGCGTGAAGTACAACCGGCCCGGCGGGACCCTGGAGGTCCGGGTGGGCACGGAGCCCGCGCTGGTCGTCGAGAACACCGGCGACGACGTGCCACCGGACGAGGTCGCCGCCCTGTTCGAGCCGTTCCGGCGCAGGTCCGGTGTCCGCATCGACCACAGCGGCGGCGCGGGCCTCGGCCTGTCGATCGCCCGCTCGATCACCCGGGCCCACGAGGGCATCATCACCGCGTCCGCCCGTGGCGGGGACGGGCTGCGGGTGCAGGTCTCGTTCCCCACGGTGGACGACGGCCCGGGGGCCGGACCGGCCGACGGCTGAGCCGCCCGCCCGGTTCCGACCCCCGGCGTCACGTCGTCAGACGGTGGTGCGGGACCACTGCTGGTTGGCGCCGGTGTTGCAGGTGTACTGCTTGAGCACCTGGCCGTCGGCGGTCGACGAGGCCGGCACGTCCACGCACTTGTTGCTGTGCCGGGCCCGGAGTTGGAAGTAGCTGCCGTTGGTGACCATCTGGAACTGCTGGTTGGTGCCACTGCCGCAGGTGTACTGGATGAGTTCGGCACCGTCGGCCGTGGAGGCGCTGGTCACGTCGAGGCACTTTCCGCTGTGCCGGCTGACCAGCCGCCACCAGCCGCTGCCCGCGTCGACGAACTGCCACTGCTGCCAGGCGTTGCCGGCGTAGGTGTACTGGCCGACCCGCGCGCCGTTGTCGGTGTTGGGCTGCTGCACGTCCATGGCCTTGCCGCTGTGCCGCACGGTGACCCGGTAGTACGTCCCGGTGCTCGGGGGCGGCGTCGTGGGGCCACCGCCGACGGCGTCACCCCACCCGTAGCGGACCCGGTCGGCGCCGGAGGGGTTGCGGACGGTCAGGTTGAGGTCGGTGCCGGTGCCGGTGAGCGCGTACATCGAGTACCAGTCGTAGCCGATGGTGCCGGGCTTGCCACCGAGGGCGGGCCAGTAGGTGCCGCCCATCTGGTTGTCCCGCATCACCTGGGCCATCGCCCGGATGTGCCGGACGAAGTTGTCGGTGCTGTTGGCGTCGGCGTAGTTGCGGCCGTCGTTCATCGGCGCGCCCCACTCGGTGGCGACCGCACGGGAGGCGCAGTTGCCCAGGCGGGTCTGGATGTGGCTGCGGAAGGCGTCGTAGCTCATCTCGCTGTAGAAGAACGCGTAGTGGTGGAAGGAGAGCAACGTCGCGTTGAAGCGGCTGTCGTTGCAGACGTCCCGCAGGTCCTGGCTGAAGCCGGTGCCGCCGATCAGCACCCGGCCGGGCGATGCCGAGGGGTGGGAGCTGAGCCAGTTCGCCGCGACGTTGCGCCAGTCCGTCGAGCTGTAGCCGTGCGGCTCGTTCATCGGCTCGAAGTAGACGTTGGGGTTCGAGCCGTAGGTGTTGGTCACCGTGGTCCACATCGCGTTCCACGCGCCGAGGTTGGTGATCCGGCCGCCGGAGGCGGCGCCGTCCTCCCAGTAGGCCAGGATGACCTTGAAACCACGTTCGGTGGCGGCGTCGATGGCACCCCGGTACGCCTCCCACCACGCCGTTCCCACCGTGTGGGTGTTGACGGGCAGCCGCACGGTGTTGATCCCCATGGTGGCGGCCATGTCGTCGTAGAGGGCGTTGGCCTTGGCGCGTACCGTCGCGTTGCTGTCGGACGCGCTGAGACCCTGCACGACGAGCGGGCCGGTGCTGAAGTTGTCCCCCAGCACGGCCCAGTTCATGCCCCGGAACGCACTGGTGGCGGCGGTGGCCGGCGACGACGCGACCACCACCCCACCGACCACCGCGGTCGCCGCGGCCAGCAGCGCGACCAGCAGCCGACGTGGCGACCGGACACGGCGGGACGGTGCCGGGACGTCCCCGGTACGCGCCGGGGTCCGGGGCAGGAATTGGTCGATCACGTGACCTGGCCTCTCTGGGGTCGGACCACGGACGGGGTCGTCCGGGTGTCCTCGGCAACGGACAACGACGGGAGACCTCCGGCCTGGCCGACGGTCTCCCCCACCCGTGGCACGACACCGGTGCGACCGACCACCCCGCTCCCCGGGCCGCCCCGCACCGGGGCCGCCCCACGGCGGTCGACCGGGCCCACGGTTGCCGCCGGGGCCGGACACCGCCGTTACGAGTCGCCCGCTTGTTAGCGTTAACAGAGCGGCGGGCGGGTCCGTCCCGGGAACTCCCGACCCCGGTCTGGGTGACGTGCCGAACGAGCAGTTCCAGAGCACTTCGCGGGAGTGCTGCCGAAGTATCCTGGTTGTTACGTACGCATTGCAGATCAGTGTTAGCGATCGCATCAGGAGTGTCAAGGCATCGACGCTGCTCGCCGTATCGACGGGTCGAACCGACCTGACCGTGCGCCTGCCCGCCCGCAGGTCCGTCAGTCGCCGTCCCCCGGGCGGGCCACCGGCTCGCCGCCGATACAGCCGACCTTCACCTCGAACTCCCCCGCCGGGCCGGCGAAGGTCACCTCGGCGTCGTCGTCCGGCCCCCGGTCCACGTCCTTGACCCGGTAGTCCTGCGCCGGCGCCCAGGAGACCAGCCGCACGTCGGCCCCCACGCACTCGGCGACCGCCGTACCCCCCGGGGTGGAGAAGCTGCGGCGCAGGCCGGGCGTCGAGGAGGCCGCGGCCGACGACGGCCCGGGACCCGCCGGCCCCGGCGACGCGGGGGCCGGCGTCGCCGGGGCCGGCGCCGCCAACGCCCGCTCGACCTCGGCCTGGCTGCGCACCCCACCGGGGGTGCCGGTGATGCTCTCGCCGACCAACCGGATCGCGGCCACCCCGATCAGGGTGGCGAGCACGGCGGCGGCCAGCCAGCCGGCGGTGGCGAGGAACGTGCGACGACCCATGCCCCGACTATGCCGGATCGACCGCCAAGCCCAGCGCGGCGCGAGGATAAACGAGGGTTAACGAACGACCCGGCCGCCGGCGGACCGGCTAGCCTGCCAAGCTGTGGTGCACCTGCCCCCACCCGGCGCGGTGGCCCGCGAGCAGGCTCGCCCACCCCTGCGGCGGGGCCGCCGGGGTGCGGCCGGACAGGAGGACGGATGAGACGGCGGTTGGCGCTCCTGGTCGCGGCGACCACCTGCCTGACCCTGGTCGCCTTCCTGGTGCCGCTGGCCCTGCTGGTGCGCACGGTCGCCGAGGACCGGGCCACCGTCCGGGCCACCGCCGACGTGCAGGGGCTGGTGCCGGTGGTCGGCACCGCCGACACCGCGACGATCCGGTTGACCGTCGAGCAGCTCACCGCCGAGTCGGGTCGACCGGTCAGCGTCTACCTGCCCGACGGCACGGTGCTCGGCGCGCAGGAACCGCGTACCCCCGCGGTGGCCCTCGCCGCCCGGGGCCAGAGCCTCACCGCGGAGCTGGACGGCGGTCGGGAGATCGTGATCGCGGTGCAGGGCCGACCCGACGGCACCGGAGTGATCCGCACCGTGGTGCCCCGGGCCGACGTCACCGCCGGGGTGGCTCGCGCCTGGCTGGTGCTGGCCGCGCTCGGCATCGTGCTCGTGCTGCTCGGCCTCGCCGTCGCCGACCGGCTGGCCCGCACCCTGGTCCGGCCGATCACCGAACTCTCCTCGGTCTCGCACCGGCTGGCCAACGCCGAGCTGACCGCCCGCGCCGAACCGGCCGGCCCACCGGAACTGCGCGAGGTCGCCGGTGCGCTCAACCACCTGGCCGCCCGGATCCAGGTGCTGCTGCGCGAGGAACGCGAGCAGGTGGCCGACCTGTCGCACCGGTTGCGTACGCCGCTGACCGCGCTCCGGCTGGAGGCGGAGTCGCTGCGCGACCCGGACGACGCGGCCCGGGTGGCGGCGGCCGTGGACGGGTTGGAGCGGGCGGTCACCGGCCTGATCCGGCAGGCCCGCTGGCGCAGCGTCCCCGACGACACCGGTCCCGGCACGGTCACCGCCGACGCCGCCGCGATCGTGGGCGAACG
This sequence comes from Micromonospora sp. NPDC049081, assembly GCF_040648835.1. Lineage (NCBI taxonomy): Bacteria > Bacillati > Actinomycetota > Actinomycetes > Micromonosporales > Micromonosporaceae > Micromonospora > Micromonospora sp. NPDC049081. Next base: position 270,884 of record NZ_JBEZEK010000007.1, read on the forward strand.
GGTCGCCTTCTGGTCGGTGCTGGCCGAGGACACCGGCCGCACGGTCGACCTCGACCTCGCGGCCGGGCCGCTGCCGGTCGGGGTGCCCGCCGACGAGTTGGCCGCGGCCGTGGACGCCCTGTTGGGCAACGTCTTCGCGCACACCCCGGACGGCACCGGGTTCACCGTCCGGTTGACCCGGGAGGCCGCCGGCGCCGCCCTGACCGTCGCCGACGCGGGACCGGGGATCCCGGCCGGCCTGATCGAGCGGGGTGCCAGCCGGGCCGGGTCGACCGGTCTCGGGCTGGACATCGCCCGCCGCGCCGCGCAGGCCAGCGGCGGACAGCTCGACCTGGGCGGTGGCGCGGCGGGCGGCGCGGTCGTGACACTCCGGCTCGGACCGCCCGGGTCGTCCTTAACCGGAGCTTAGGGTCGGCACAGCGCGCCGCTATCCACCGCCGGGGCACGCTCACTGCAACAACCGAGAAACCCCGGAGGTACGCACCATGAAGCGCACATCCCTGCTCCTGGCGGCCGCGGGCGGCGCCGTCGTCCTCGCCGTCACCGGCACGGCGCTCGGCGTGTCCGCCGCGGAACGGGCGCCGGTCGCCACGCCCACCGCCGACACGACCGCTCCCGCCCCGGTCGACCCGAGTGCCACCGCCGCCACGCCCGGCACGCCCGGTGGCACGCCGACGACCGGTTCGCCGGCTCCCGGTGGCAGCACCGCCCCGACCACCGACGACGCGGTCAGCCAGCAGCGTGCCGGCGAGATCGCCCTGGCCAAGGTGGGCGCTGGTCAGATCACCGAGATCGAGCGGGAGCAGGAGGAGGGCCGCCCGGTCTGGAGCGTGGAGATCATCAACGGCGACACCGAGCACGAGGTCGAGGTCGACCGGGACAACGGTGCCGTCGTCAAGTCCGAGCAGGAGAAGGCGGACGACGACGACAGGTCCGGCAAGGACGACGACGATGACGATGACTCGGACGACGGGGACGACGACTGACCGGTCGGCGACCGAGTCGACCGCACTGCCCCGACGCCACCCTGGCCGCCGACGGCGGTGAGCTGAGTGCCCCGGCGGATTCCGCCGGGGCACGTCGCCGCCCGGTGCCCGGTCGTCAGGTTCAGAAGGTGTGCAGGTCCACCGCGAGACCGCCGGTGCCGGAGTGGCTGACCGCGACCCAGTCCCGCCCCGCCCCGGCGAGCCAGCCGGGGTAGCGGCCGAGCTCACGACCGGTGCCGACGTCGTACACCAGCACCTGCGGTCGGCCGTCCTCGGCCCCGCTGACCGCCACCAGTCCCCCGGTGACCGCCGACCGCCAGCTCGCCGACGTGCCGGGCAGCGCCGGATCCGGCGCGGTCCACCGGGACGCGCCGGTGTCCAGGTCGAGCAACGCCAACCCGCCCGTGTCGGCCTTGTCGCGCACCAGCACCGACCGGTCGTCACCATCGATCGGTACGCCGGCGACGGCCCCCTTCCAGACCGTCGCGCCGGTGCGCAGGTCCACCAGTTGCGGTCGCTCGTCGGCGGTGACCGCGACGAGCCGGGTGCCGCTGCCGATCAGGGTCTGCCCGCTGCGGTCGTGGACCAGCCGCTTGGCGCACTCGCCGTTCTCCCGGCGCCCGCTGTAGACCACCCCGGACCAGCCCCGGCCTCCACTGGCCGCCTGGACGCTGGTGATGCTGACCGTGCAACGCTGGTCACCCTTGGGCGGATCGTTGTCGGTGCTCACCAGCAGGTCACCGGCGACGAACCCGTACCAGGCCCGGTTCGGCAGCCGCCCGGCACCGGTCCGGCCGGTGGTCGGGGCGACGGGGGTGTAGGTGGCCGGGCGGTCGGACGTGCTCAGCCGTACCGCCACGTACCGGCCGGCAGCCGGCGCGTACGGCGTGCGTGCGCCGAGGGTCACGTCGCTCACCCGGGCGAACCGGTCTGAGGGCAGTTTCCACAGTCGGCGACCGGTCTGCACGTCCCGGCCGATGATCGCGCAGGTCGCCGACCTGCCGGTGCCGGCGCATTCCCGGCCGTAGACGGCCCGGTCGTCGACGACGACGTCCTGGGTCTCCGCCGCCCGCCACCGGGTGACGCCGGTGGCCGCGTCGAGCACCTCCACACCGCCGTCGTCGTTGTCGCCGGCCACGATCGACCCGCCGACGACCACGTAGCGGTAACCGGTGGTGAACGGGTGCCGCCACCGGTCCTGCCCGGTGGCGCGGTCCACGGCGCGCAGTTCCCGCTCGTCGGGCACGACGATGAACTGCCCGACCTCGGCCAACTCCTGGTCCAACCGCCGCACCGGTGCCGACCAGGCCGGCCGGGGGCCGGCCGGGGCGGGCGAGGCGCTGCCGTCGCGCAGGCTCTCCTGGGTCTCCTCGACCCGCACGGGTGGCGGCTGCGCCCGTTCGGCCCGGGGCGCGGCGCAGCCGACGAGCCCGACGACCAGACTCAGGGCGACGACGGCGCTGCGCCGACGGGCGGGGTGGTACGACGGCGACAACGGTCTCTCCCTCGATCGGCCGGCCAGAGCCGCCACCCTAGGGCCTCGACGCACACCCCGCCCGTCGATCGCCGGTGACCAGGCACGGCCGCCGGAGAGCGGGTCCTCGCGGGTCGGCGGCGGCGTGCGGGGGGCCGTGCTCCGGCCGGCCGGTCGTCGCGCGGTGCGGGTCGTAGGGTGCACCACATGCCGACCAGCTGTCCTCACGCCGTCCTGAACGACTCTCCGTCCGGCCCACCGGCCACCACGGCGGCGCGGGCGTGAGGGACTTCGCCGCACTCCACCGCACCGGCGATCCGTTGGTCCTGCCGAACGTGTGGGATGTCGCCTCGGCCCGCGCCCTGGTCGACGCCGGGTTCCCGGCGCTCGGTACGACCAGCCTCGGCGTCGCGGCCGCCAACGGCCTGCCCGACGGGGTCAACGCCGCCGACGCCCACACCCTGTGCCTCACCCGGAGCCTGGCGATCCTCCCGGTCGCCGTCACCGTCGACATCGAGACCGGCTCGGTCGACGCCGCGGTCGCGGTGGCGCAGGCGGGTGCCGTCGGGGTGAACATGGAGGACGCCATGGGTCCGGCCGACACGCACGCCACGCTGATCCGCTCGGTGAAGCGGGAGGTACCCCACCTGTTCGTCAACGCCCGGACCGACACCCACTGGCAACGCCCCGGCGACCTGACGGAGGCCCTGCGTCGGGTCCGGCGGTACGCGGACGCCGGCGCGGACGCCGTGTTCGTTCCCGGTCTGGCGGAGCCCGCCGACATCGCCGCCGTCGTGGCGGCGGTCGACGTCCCGGTGAACGTCCTCTTCCTGCCCGGACGGCACACCGTCGCCGCCCTGACCGAGCTCGGCGTACGACGGATCAGCACCGGTTCCCTGCTCTTCCGCGCCGCCCTCGCCGCCACGGTGGAGACGGCCCTGGCCGTCCGCGACGGCCATCCGGTACGCGGGGACCTTCCCTCCTACGCGCAGGTCAACGCCGGGCCCGGAGCCCTCTGACGCCGGCGGACGGCGCACCCACCGGGGCCGCCGCCCCGCCCGGCCGACCGTTGCCACCGTCCGTTCGGCCACCTGCCGACGGCCATCGCGGCGCCGGCCAGCCGGGTCGCCGGTCAGCGGCGGTGGACGGCCAGGGCGACGAGGTACTGTCCGCCGCCCGCCTCGACGCTGGCGGTCACCGGCAGCCCGGGCACCAACCGGGAGAACCGGTCCACCAGCCAGTCGGCCGCCTCCTGGGCGTCCCGGCGGCTGGGGCAGCGGGCCACCAGTTCCCGGCCGCCCTTGCGTTCGAGCCGCTCGGCGACGGTGACCAGCGGTGCGGGCTCCACCACGCGCAGCCGGTCCGGCCAGGCGACGACCACCTTGACCGCGCCCTTGCGGGTGTTGCAGGCACGGTGCGCGAGCCGCTCGACGACCTTGGCCTTGCGGTCGGCGGTGCGGCTGTCGACGCTGGGCCCCCGGGGGTCGTTCACCGATCTGTCGGCGTCGACCGGCTCGTCGCACACCCAGCACCGCCAACCGTCGCGCCGGGCGACGTCATCGAGCAGACTCATCCGAGCAAACTAGCGTGGGTCAGCCCCCGCCGGCCGGCAGCCCCGGGCACGGCCGCCCACGAGGTCGCCGGACGGTGCCGGCGGGGACCGGCGACCCGGCGGGGCTTCGCCCTGATGTGTCAGGATTGCGCGATGGCAGTGATCGAGGTCGTCAAGGGTGACATCACGCGGGAGAACGTGGACGCCATCGTCACCGCCGCGAACGAGTCCCTGCTCGGTGGCGGTGGTGTCGACGGCGCGATCCACCGTGCCGCCGGCCCCCGCCTGGCCCGGGCCGGCGGGGCGATCGCCCCCTGCCCGCCGGGCGAGGCGGTGCCGACCCCGGCATTCGACCTCGACCCGCCCGTACGGCACGTCATCCACACCGTCGGCCCGGTCTGGGAGGGCGGCGGCCACGGCGAGGCCGAGACGCTGGCCTCCTGCTACCGCCGGAGCCTGGAGGTCGCCGACGCCCTCGACGCCCGCACCGTCGCCATCCCCGCCATCGCCACCGGCGTGTACGGCTACCCGCCCGACCGGGCCGCCCGCATCGCCGTCGCGACCGTCCGGGCCACCCCGACGAACCTCGAACGGATCCGGCTCGTCGCCTTCGACGACGACACCCACGCCCACCTGCGGGACGCGCTGGCGGCGGCCGGATGACCCGCCCGGCCGGGACCGGCGACCGCGCCCTCCCCACCCCTACCGGCCGGACCACGCCGCACGGTCGCGATCTTGGATGTGACGGCGATCACACAGAAGCCGGACCCATTCCCGGTGGACCCGTCGTCTGACCGGGTGTGAGAACAGACCTGGACGCGGCCGACGAGGGTGAACTCGTACGACGCGTCGCCCGCGGAGACAGGCGGGCGTTCGACGAGCTCTACCGGCGTACCGCGCCGTGGTTGGAGGTGCGCCTGCGCCGTCGCTGCGCCGACCCCGACGTCGTCGCCGAGGTGCTCCAGGACACCTACCTGGCGGTCTGGCGGGCGGCGGGCAGCTTCGCCGGCCCCCGGGGCAGGGACAGCGCCGAGGCGCAGGGCAGCGCCGTGGGCTGGCTGTGGACCATCGCCGCCCACCGCCTGGTCGACGCGTTCCGCCACCGGGCGCGCAAGGGCCGGCTGCCGCAGGTGGAGCTGATGCCGAGCACGGCCCCGGCCGCCGAGGACGAGGTGATGGCCGCGCGGATCGGCCAGGAGTTGGAACAGGCCCTGCTCGTCCTGCCACCCGAGGTCCGGGCCGCGCTGCGGGCCACCGTCCTCGACGGGCTCTCCTCGCGGGAGGCGTCGGTGCTGCTGGGCGTACCGGAGAACACCGTGAAATCCCGTGTCCGCCGAGCCCGCATCGCCCTCCGGGAGGCGCTGTCATGACCACCCACCCCAGCCTGTCCCAGATCGAACGCTACGCCGCCGGGGATCCGGAACTCGACGAACCCAGCGTCTGGGCGATCGAGGTGCACCTGGAGGACTGCGCCGACTGCCGCGCCCGGCTGGCCGGCAGCACCACCGGGGCGAGCCGGGCCGTGATCGACCAGGTCGCGCTGGTGCTGGACCGCGAGATCGCGACGGCGGCGGTGCCCGTCGGCCGCAGCCGGCCCTGGTCGGTGCTGCGACACCGCTGGTTCGTCGGCACGCTGCTGCCGTGGCTGGCGATGACCGGCACGGTGCTCGCGTGTGCCGCCGTACTCGGTGCGCTGTGGGTCGGCACCCCCTCGCTGGTGCTGCTCATCGCACCACTGGCACCGCTGCCCGGTGTGGCCGTCGCCTGGCACCGGCGGGCCGACCCGGCCTGGGAGCTGATCGCCGCCACGCCCGCCAGCGGTCTGACGATGCTGCTGCGGCGTACGGCTGCGGTGTTGGCGTTCGTCATTCCCGCGCTCGCGGTGGTCGGTGCCGGCACCGGGATGTCGCTTGCCCTGATGCTGCTGCCCTGCCTGGCGTTCACCGCCGCCACGCTCCTGTTGGGCACCCTCGTCGGGGTACGCCACGCCGCGATCGGACTGGTCACGGTCTGGACGCTCGCGGTGGTCGCCCCCAGCCTCGTCGCCGCCCGGCTGCCGGTGCTGCTGTCGGCGCAGAGCGCCCCCAGTTGGGCCCTGGCCACGGTCGTCCTGACCATCATGGCCCTCCTGCGGGCCAACGGATTCCGGCGGCTCTCCCACCACGGGTAACCCGCCACCCGCTACCCGGCCCCCCGGGCCGTATCCCACGCCGCCCCCAGGCGATCACCGAAGGAGATGACGACGATGCGTGCCGTGAGCGCGGTCGAGACGACCGCCACCACCTATCCCTGGACGATCCACGCGGAGGCCCTACAGGTCCGGGCCGGTCGGCACCTGGCCGTCAACGGCCTCGACCTGGCCCTGGGCACCGGCGTGCACGGGCTACTCGGCCCCAACGGCGCGGGCAAGACCACGCTGATGCGGGCCCTGGCGACCGTCGTGGCCCCGGCCGGTGGCCGGTTGACGCTGCTCGGGCACCCGGTCAACGGCCGCGCCGAGCTGCGACCGGTGCGCCGCGACCTGGGTTACCTGCCCCAGCATTTCGGTTACTACCCCCGGTTCACGGTGCGCGAGTTCGTCGGCTACATGGCCTGGCTCAAGGAGATGCCCAGGTCCGCCATCCCGGCGGCGGTGCAGCGGGCCATCGACCGGGTCGGGCTCACCGCCAGGGCCGACGCCCGGCTCAAGACGCTCTCCGGCGGCATGCTGCGTCGGGCCGGCATCGCCCAGGCCATCGTCAACGACCCGCGGCTGCTGCTGCTCGACGAGCCGACCGTCGGCCTCGACCCGGAACAGCGACTCGACTTCCGTGAGCTGCTGCGCGACCTCGGCACCGACAGTTGCGTGCTGGTCTCCACCCACCTGGTCGAGGACGTGGCGGCGGCCTGCACCGACGTCGTGCTGGTGAACGAGGGCCGCCTGGTGTGGCGGGGCACGCCCGAGGTGCTCGCCGCGCAGGGCGACGCGGGCCACGCCGGCGACAGCCCGGCGGAGCGGGGCTACTCCGCGCTGCTGCGTCAGCACCGCGCGGAGGCCGCCCGATGAGCGGGCGGACCGTCCACGCCGCCCCGCAGCCCGAAGGAGAGCAGGGGACCCGGATGAGCATCATGGGCATCGAACTGCGCCGCTCCGCCGCGGTCGGCGCCGCGCTGGTCACGGTGGTGGTCGGGGTCGGCGCGCTGTACGTGGCGACCGGCCGCTGGTCGAGCAGCTGGATGGCCCTGGCCCTGGCCATCCGGGAGTACCTGCTCCTGTTGTGGCCGCTGGCCCTCGCAGCCGGCGCCTGGCAGGGTCGCCGGGAGCACCGGGCGAAGGTCGGCGAACTGTTCGCCACCACCGCCCGGTCCCGCGCCGGGCGGATGCTGCCGGTGCTCGGCACGATGGCCCTCACCCTCGTGACCGCCTATCTCCTGGTGACCGTGGCGGGCATCGCCTGGATCGTCACCACCGCGTCGTACCTGCCCCTGCTGCACTTCGTCGTCGTCACCACGGTCGGTGCGCTGTCCCTGGTCGCTGCGGGGTGGCTCGGGCTGGGGATCGGGCGGTTGCTGCCCGCCCTGGTGACCGCACCGGCGCTGGCGGTGGGCGGGGTGCTGCTGGTCTTCTTCGTCACCGTCGGTACGCCGGACCGGGTGGCCGCGGCGATCTCCCCGGCCCACGGCTCGGGCCCGTTCCACGACTACCAGACGATCGACAACCGGGTCAGCGGCGCGCTGGCGATCTCGATGATCACGCTCGCCGTCACCGGCCTGCTGTTGTACGTCGCCGACGGCTGGCGGGTCCGGGCGATGGCGGTGCTGCCGGTACTGCTCGGATTCGTGGTGGCCACGACGGTCCTCCCCCACGACCGGGACACGCTCAACTGGCCGGTCGACCCGGTCGCGCAGGAGCTGGTGTGCACCGACGACACCCCGACGGTGTGTGTCAGCCGGGTCCACGCCAAGGTGCTCGACACGGTGGCCCCGCTGGCCCGGGAGGGCCTCACGGCGCTGGCGAAGATGCCTGATGCGCCGGCCGTCGTGCACGAGGACACCCGCACGATCACGTTCGACCAGGTCACGCCGGTCACCAAGCCGGGTGTCGTCACGATCGGGATCCGGATCGACAAGCGGGGCCGGCTCGCCCACCCGGCCGCCGTGGTCCCCGAGATCGTCAGGCACCTGGGCGTCCCGTACGACGGGAAGTGCCAAGAGGGCGACGAGGTGGTCGAACGGGCGGCGGCCTACTGGCTCCTGGGCCGTGAACCGCGGTCCGACGTGGGGGTGGTTCCCGGCATGATCGAGGAGGACCCCGGGATCAACCCCGAAGCGGTCACCCTGTGGCGGGGCCTGCGTGACCTGCCCGAGGCGGAGGCGCTGGCCCGGGTCACTGCGGTCCGCGACGCCCTGCGGGCCTGCCAGGACCCCACCGGGATGCTGTCGCGGAGTGCCCGGTGACCTGGACGCTGCTCTACCTGCGGTCGCGACACGTGCCGCTGGCGCTGGCCGCCGCGGTCGGCGGGGTGGCGGTGCTCTGGGCGCTGTACCTGGCCTTCGCCAAGGAGCGGGACGTCACCTCGATGATGGTCGTCCTGACCGTCCTGCTGATGGTCACGGCGCTCGCGCCCACCCTCGCCGGCCCGGACGAGAACCTGGAGCGGACCGCGTCGGTGCGCTGGGCCTGGCGGCGCGCGGTGCACCTGCTCGCCGGCCTGCTGATCATCCTGGTGGTCCTGCTCGCCACCCGGCACACCGGAGCCCGGTTCGGGCCGGTCGCGCTGGTGGTCCGCGACGCCACCGGGCTGCTCGGTCTGATGGCGCTGTGCGCCACGGTGGTCGGCGCGACCCGGTCCTGGTTCCTGCCGCTGGGGTGGACCACCATCGCCGCCCTCTACCCACAGCCGGGCACCTGGGGAGCGGTCGCGACGTGGCAGGGCCAACCGCCCGACAGCCGGGCCGCCACGGTGGTGGCGGCGGTGCTCGCCATCGGTGGGCTGGTCACCTATGCGGTCGCCGGCCCGGCCCGCCGGGACCCGGCCGAGTAGTCCGCCGCCGACCGGCACGCCACCCGCACCGTGGGGTAGCGTGCCGGTCGGCGGTCGCGCGGGCGGTGCTCCGGCCCGACCAGGCGCGCTGAGCCGCCGACGCACCGGCAACCGACCGGCGTGACGACCGTCGCCGGGGGCTGCCCACCGCCGTGGTCCTCGGCGCACCGGCCGACCGGCGTCAGGCCCCTCCCGCCCGGCCCGGTCCGGGCAACTCGACGCCGGTGAGCTGCGCGCACCGCAGGAGCAGTTCGTCCCCCAACGGGTCGATCCGCGAGCGCTCCGGTCGCCAGTCCCGCGCGCTGACGTACCGTCCACTGGCCAGGGCCCCGGGGTCGACGTCCACGGCGAGGCGCACCAGTTCCCGCGCGGCGTCGTCCGGGCTCGTCGGTGCGGCGTCGCCGCCCATCCTGGTACGCACCCAGCCGGGATCGACCGCGTTGCTCAGCACACCGGGCCACCGGCGGGCCACCGCGAAGGCGAGCGCCAGGTCCAGCAGCTTCGTCCGGGAGTACGCCTCGACGCCGTGCCAGGGGCGGGTGTCGTACCGCAGGTCGGTCAGGTCGGCCAGCCCGTCGGCGGCCATCGCCGACGACACGAACACCAGCCGCCCGGGCGGCGGTGACAGCGCCGTCAGCAGGTACGGCGCGAGCACGTTGACCTGGAACGTCGACTCCAGTCCGTCCCGGGTCAACTCCCGCTCCGGCGCGTCGAGCCGGGCGATCCCCGCGTTGTGCACGACGGCGTCGAAGCGGCCGAACGCGGCCAGCGACCGGGCGAGCGCCGTGGTCTCCTCGATGGAGCGCAGGTCGCCGACCACGATCCCGGACGCGGCCGGAAGCGCCGCCTTGGCCACCACCGCCCGTTCCTCGTTGCGGGCGTGCAGGACGACCCGGTGCCCACGGGCGACGAGTTGCGCCGCGGTGCGCTGGCCGATGCCGTCCACCGAGCCGGTGACGAGAATGCTGCCCATGGTGTTCCTCTCTGCGTGCCGCCGCGCGCCCCGGCGCGACGACCCAGGAAAGCTCCTGACACTTGGCGGCGACTGAACGCGGCCACCGACCGCCGCGCCAAGTCCGGCGCAAGTGATGCCTGCGTTGCTGTGGGCATGAAGAGACTCCTCGCCATCGGCCTGGCGCTCACCCTCAGCGCCGGTCTGACCGTGGTCGCGAACGGGACCGCGCTCGCCCGCCCCTACTGCGACGTGCCCGACCCGCCGCCGGCCTGTGACGACAGCCCGGCCGAGCCGACACCGCCACCGGTGGGCAGCGACAAGTATCCGATGGGCTGGCTGGAGTCGTGGGAGTACGTCGGCGGGGCCGTCCGGGTCAGCGGGTGGGCCAGTGATCCCAACGGCGGCCCGGTGCAGGTGACGGTGCAGACCGACGTACCACCTGCGGTGACCCGCCCGGCGAACCTGTGGCACGTCGAGCGGGGCGCGTTCGTCGGTTTCTCCTTCACGGTGCCGAGTTCGGCGCTGGCCGGGGTGCACGGATTCTGTGTCACCGCGAACAACGTGCCCGACGGCAGCCAACCGGTGCCCGAGGTCGCCCCGCTGTCCTGCCCGCAGTACCGCGTCACCCCGGCAGCGCCCAGCGCGTTGACGCTGTCCGCCGGTTACCAGGAGGGCAAGCGGACGCTGGACGTCACCTTCACCGACAACTCGGTGCGGGAGGACAACTACCGCATCGACCTGAGCTGGCTTCAGACCACCCCGGACGACACCCCCACCGATCCGGGGCTGCCGACCACCCCGCCGGGTGGGCCCGCGCTGCCGACCCCGATACCCACCTGGGGTGCGCCGATCCCCACCACCGAGGTCGGCGTCGCCCGGGCGGTCATCTACGGCACCCCGGACACCGGACGACGTACCTGGCACTTCACCCACATGCCCCAGGCGTTCGTCCACGTCGTGGTGGTCTCGAACGAGGCCGGTCTGACCTCCCCCGCGCTCAGCGGGGGCATCTCCACCCGCTGACCTGCACCGCGCCGCGACGAGGTTGGCGTATCCCCTGATGTGCGGCGGCGGCCCGGCGGTGCCGGCCAGGGCGAACGACGCCACCGTGTTGGCCCGTACGTCCGGGTAGCCGCGCGCCATCTTGCCGTGCTCGGCCAGCAGCTCCCGCCGCTCGGCGTCC